>NZ_JBQOUX010000010.1:0-112285 GCF_052216785.1 Streptomyces sp. JW3
GGCCCCGGGTCCGGAGGCCCCCGGCCGCGACGTACCGCCGCCCCGGCGCCGGCGCGGCGCCCCCGAGGAGCCGCCGCCCGGCCGGCGCGGACGGCGCCCGGCGAAGAAGAAGTCCAAGGGCCGCAAGATCCTGATGTGGACCGGCGGCACGATGGCCTTCGTGATCCTCGGCACGGCCGCGGCCGCGTACTTCTACGTGGAGCACCTCAACGGCAACATCACGGCCGTCTCCGACGACGGCGCGAGCACCGGCGGTTTCCAGAAGGACAAGGCGATCAACATCCTGCTGATCGGCACCGACAAGCGCACCGGCAGCGGCAACGAGGGCTACGGCGACGCGGGCAGCGTCGGGCACGCGGACACCAACATCCTGCTGCACGTCTCCAAGGACCGTTCCAACGCGACCGCGCTCAGCATCCCCCGCGACCTGATCGTCGACGTCCCGGACTGCCCGACCGAGCAGGAGGACGGCTCGACGAAGGTCATCCCCGGCACCACCGGCGTGCGCTTCAACACCAGCCTGGGCCAGGACGGCCGTACGCCCAGTTGCACCGTGCGCACGGTGACCGAGCTGACCGGGGTGCAGCCGGACAACTTCATGGTCGCCGACTTCAACGCGGTCAAGACGCTGACCACGGCGGTCGGCGGGGTCGAGGTGTGCCTGGCCAAGGACATCGACGACCCCGACTCGCATCTGAAGCTGTCGGCGGGCACCCACACCATCGAGGGCGAGCAGGCCCTCGCCTTCGTCCGCACCCGGCACTCCGTGGGCTTCGGCGGCGACCTGAGCCGGATCGAACTCCAGCAGCAGTTCCTCAGCGCGCTGATGCGCAAGCTGAAGTCCAACGACACCCTCACCAGCCCGACCAAGATGCTGAAGCTGGCCGAGGCGGGCACCGAGGCGCTGACCGTCGACTCCCAGCTGGACAGCATCAGCAAGCTGAAGGACCTCGGTCTGGAGCTGGGCAAGCTCAACGTCAAGAACCTGACGTTCACCACGCTGCCGGTCGTCGACAACCCGGCGGAGGAGACACCGGTCACGGTCGTGGTGGACGACTCGAAGGCCCCCGAGGTCTTCGACATGATCAAGAACGATGTCTCCTTCACCGAGGTCAAGCAGCAGGCCAAGAAGGAGAAGGCGGCCGTCGCCGCCCGCCTCAAGGGCACCAAGGCGGACGCCGCCGAGGTCCGGGTCCAGGTCCTCAACGGCGGCGCCGCCGCCGGCAGCGCCCAGCAGGAGCTGAACTGGCTCCAGACGACGGCCGGCGTCACCAAGTCCGAGAACGGCGGCAACGCCGAGCAGGAACTCAGCAAGACGCAACTGGAATACGACCCCGACCAGGCCGACCAGGCCCGCCGCCTCGCCGACCTGCTCGGCCTGTCCGGCTCGGCCATGAAGCCCGGCGAGTCCGTCACCAACGCCCAGGGCCTGCCCACCATGACACTGACCCTGGGCAAGGACTTCAAGGGCGCCGGCGTCAAGCTCAACTCCTCGTCGAACACGTCGGTGGACGTGGACAAGTCCACGGCCGACGAGGTCAAGTGCGCCGAGTGAACCCGGCGGCCGCATCTCACGTCTGACAGGGCGGCCCCGCCGTACAACCCATCGGGGCCGCCGTTGGTCCACCTCTCGGTGGACACACGTCAAAGGGCGGAGACCGTACCTGGAGGCCGGGACCCGACGCAGTTCGGCGCTGATTCAGGCGGATAATGTGAGCACTCCAGTGCCCACTGCCGTGAAGCCCCGCCAGGCGTCGCGCACTTGCTGATGCTGACCGCGCGCCTTCCGGGCAAGGTGCCGCGTGACTCCCGATGGAGGATTCGGACAACCGTGGACGCGCAAGGCCGTGGGCGGGCGGACGACATCGACCCCGCAGACCAGTGGGTACGCAACCCCCAGACCGGCGAATACGAGCTTCGAGCACCGCACTCCCGGCAGTCGCCCCGCTCTCCCGCACCGGCCCGGGTACCGGGCCCCCGCACCGCGCCCGCCCCCGCTCCCGGTGTCCCGCCCCAGCGAAGACGCCGCCCGGCGAAGCAGAAGCCCAAGGCCGGCAAGGTCCTGCTGTGGACGGGCTCCACGATGGCTTTCGTGATCCTCGCGGCCGGCACCGGCGGCTACTTCTACCTCAAGCACCTCGAGGGCAACGTCTCCACGACGGACGTCGGCGACGCGGGCGCGAGCAGCTTCCGCAAGAACGAGGCGTTCAACATCCTCGTCATCGGCACCGACAAGCGCACCGGCGACGGCAACGAGGGCTACGGCGACACCGGCAGCACCGGCCACGCCGACACCAACATCCTGCTGCACGTCGCCAAGGACCGCTCCAACGCCACCGCGCTCAGCATCCCCCGCGACCTGATCGTCGACGTCCCGGACTGCCCGACCGAGCAGGAGGACGGCACCGAGAAGGTGATCCCGGGGCTCCAGGGCGTCCGGTTCAACCGGAGCCTCGGCGAGAGCGGCCGGGACCCGGGCTGCACCATGCGCACCGTCGAGGCGGTGACCGGCATCAAGCCGGACCACTTCATGATGGCCGACTTCAACGCGGTCAAGACGCTGACCACCGCGGTCGACGGCGTCGAGGTGTGCGTGGACCACGCCGTCGACGACAAGGAGTCCAAGCTCCATCTGGACGCCGGCAAAACCACGGTCGAGGGTGAGCAGGCGCTCGCCTTCGTCCGCACCCGGCACTCCTTCGGCAACAGCGGTGACCTGGACCGCATCCAGGTGCAGCAGCAGTTCCTGGGCTCGCTGATGCGCAAGATGTCCTCCGGCGACACTCTCACCAGCCCCACCAAGCTGCTGAAGCTGGCCGAGGCGGCGACGAAGGCGCTCACCGTCGACAGCGCCATCGGCAATGTCGGCACGCTCAAGGACGTCGCCCTGGAGCTGAAGAAAGTACCGCCGAAGAACATCTCGTTCACCACCGTGCCGGTCGACGACAACCCGGCGGAGACGATCAAGGCGACCGTGGTGCTGCGGCAGTCGGAGGCCCCGCAGCTCTTCGACATGATCAAGAACGACGTCTCCCTCACCGAGGTCAAGCAGCAGGCCAAGAAGGAGAAGGCCGCCGTCGCCGCCCGCCTCAAGGGCACCAAGGCGGACGCCGCCGAGGTCCGGGTCCAGGTCCTCAACGGCGGCGCCGCCGCCGGCAGCGCCCAGCAGGAGCTGAACTGGCTCCAGACGACGGCCGGCGTCACCAAGTCCGAGAACGGCGGCAACGCCGAGCAGGAACTCAGCAAGACGCAACTGGAATACGACCCCGACCAGGCCGACCAGGCCCGCCGCCTCGCCGACCTGCTCGGCCTGTCCGGCTCGGCCATGAAGCCCGGCGAGTCCGTCACCGACGCCCAGGGCCTGCCCACCATGACACTGACCCTGGGCAAGGACTTCGAGGGCGCCGGAGTAGAACTCGACTCCGCGTCGTCCGCGTCGACGAACGTGCGCAAGTCCACGGCCGACGAGGTGAAGTGCGCCAGCTGAGCACGCCGGCGGCGGCAGCGCCGTCCCGCGGCTCGTCGGCGGGGAGGGACACGCAGTGAAGACGCACAACAGCGCGCCGGAGGTGGCCGCGCCGCCCGGCGACGGAGACCCCGGGAACGAAGGGACGCACGGGCACCGGCCGCGGCGCCGCCGCAGGCGGGCGCTGCGCTGGACCGCGATCACCCTCGCCGTGGTGATATGCGCGACGGCCGGCGCCGGATATCTCTACTACCGCCATCTCAACGGCAACATCGAGAAGGCGGAGCTGAACCTCGGCGACAGCAAGGTCGCGGCGCCGACGCCGAACGCCGCCGGGCAGACCCCGCTGAACATCCTGGTCATCGGCTCGGACGCGCGGGACACCGAGGAGAACCAGGAACTCGGCGGCGCGAAGGAGACGTTCGGCTCGGCGCCGCTCGCGGACGTCCAGATGCTGGTGCACCTCTCCGCCGACCGCAGCAACATGTCGGTGGTCAGCATGCCGCGCGACACCCTGGTGCAGATCCCGAAGTGCACCGACCCGGACGACGGGACCGTCTATCCGGCCAGCGACGGCCGGGCGATGACCAACCAGAGCCTCGGCCACGGCGGCCCCGGCTGCACGGTCGCCACCTGGCAGGAGCTCACCGGCATCCACATCGACCACTTCGTCATGGTCGACTTCTCCGGTGTGGTGTCGATGGCGGACGCCATCGGCGGCGTCCCGGTCTGCGTGGACGCCAACATCCACTCCCGGGACAGCCAGGGCCACGGCTCGGGTCTGAAGCTGACGGAGGGCACCCACTCCATCCAGGGCGAGCAGGCCCTCCAGTGGCTGCGCACCCGGTACGGCTTCGAGGACGGCAGCGACCTGGCCCGCGCCAAGGCACAGCACATGTACATGAACTCGATGGTCCGCGTGCTGCGCGAGAACGCCACGCTGAGCAGCCCGGTCAAGCTGCGCCGGCTGGCCGAGGAGGCCACCGAGGCACTCACCGTCGACTCCGGCCTCGGCTCGGTCTCCAAGCTGTACGACCTCAGCAACGAGCTGCGCAAGGTCGAGCCGAAGCGGATCACCATGACCACGATGCCCAACCGGTACGTGGGGGCGCGGGTCGAGCCCACCGAGGACGCCGAGCAGCTGTTCCGGCTGGTGCGCGAGGACATCGCGCTGGACGGCAAGGACGCGAAGAAGAAGCCGGCCGCGTCCGAGGCGCCGGACGATCCGGCCGCCGCCGACGACGAGATCGCCGTGCAGGTGCGCAACGCCACCGGCACCGACACCCGGGCCGCGGTCGGCGGGCGGGCGGGTACGGTGGCGGACCAGCTCGTCGCGGACGGCTTCGGCAAGGCGGTCGCCGACCAGGGCGGGTACGAGGGCGAGGACACCACGGTGGTGCGGTATCCGAGCGCCGACCTGGAGGGCGACGCGCTGCGGGTCGCCAAGTCGCTGGGTGTCCTGTCGAGTTCGGTGAAGAAGTCGACCGACGTGACCGGTGTGACGGTCTTCGTCGGCGCCGACTGGCGCGACAGCGGCGCCTACGAGGCGCCGAAGGAGGACGACACCACGCCGGAGTCGGCCGAGGCCCTCAACGGCGCCGACGAGTCGGCGTGCATGCACGTGAACCCGGCGTTCACCTGGTCCTGAGGCGTCCTGAGTCAGCGGACGTCGGCGGCGGGGGTGGCGGCGTCGGCGTCGGCGTCCGGCAGCACCGCCGCCCGCCGCGACGCGATCACCCTGCGGGCCAGCGACTTCGGGCTGGTCAGAAAGCCCCAGCCCCAGGACATGTGCATGGTCGCGAGCGCCACCGGGATCTGGAGCCGGGCCTTGAGGGGCAGCCCCTTCCCGGCGGGCAGCGACCCGGCGACGATCGCGGCCAGATAGCCGCCCGGGACCACGAAGCCCCACGGGGTGAGCACCGCGCCCACCACGATCCCGGCGGCTATCGCGCACACCGCGGTGGGCGGGGCGAGGTAGCGCAGGTTGATGGAGCCGGAGTGGTAGCGGGCCACGACGTGCCGCCAGCGGCCGTAGTCCTTGTACTGCTTGGCCAGTGCCTTCATGCTCGGCCGGGGCCGGTAGGAGACCTTCAGCTCGGGCGAGAACCAGATCAGGCCGCCGGCCTCGCGGATGCGGAAGTTCAGCTCCCAGTCCTGGGCGCGGATGAACTCCTCGTTGTAGCCGCCCTGCCGCTCCAGCGCCTCGCGGCGGAAGACGCCGAGGTAGACGGTCTCGGCCGGGGCGGCCGCGCCGCCGGTGTGGAAGGCCGCGTTGCCGACGCCGATCTTCGAGGTCATCGCGGCGGCCACCGCGTGCTCCCAGTCGTTCTCGCCCTCGGCGTGCATGATGCCGCCGACGTTCTGCGCGCCGGTCTCCTCCAGGAGCCGTACGGCCGTGGCGATGTAGCCGGGCGAGAGCATGCCGTGGCCGTCGACGCGGACCACGACCGGGTGCCGGGACGCCTTGATCGCGGCGTTCAGCGCGGCGGGGGTGCGGCCGGTCGGGTTCGGCACCACATGGATGCGGGGGTCCTCGCGGACCAGCTCGGCGGCGATCTCCTCGGTCCGGTCCGCGGACGGACCGACGGCGATCACCACCTCCATCTCGCCGGGATACTCCTGGGCGAGGATGGCCTGGACGGCGCCGCGCAGATGACGTTCCTCGTTGAGGACGGGCATGATCACGGAAACGGCGGGGAGCCGCACGTCGGACTTGGCGTTCATCACGGCTCACGTTACCGCGAACGGGGGACCCGGGTGCGCGCCGCGGGGGCCGCTGCCCCGGTCCGCAGATCGTATCGGCCTACGGTGCTCAGGATCACACGACCGGTACCCCACTCCGGCACACCGTTCCGGCACACCAGGGCCTGTCCTCGCGGAGGTGTCCCCTTGCCCACGCCGCCCCGCTCCCCCGCCCCCAGGGTCCCGGCCACGCCGCCGCGGCACCGGCGGGCGCGTCCCGTCCGGCGCGCGTCCGCGCGGCGGCGCGGCCCGCGCTGGGCCGTGCGGGTGTCGTCCGCGCTGTCGGTGGTGGTGCTGGCCTCGGCCGGGATCGGGCACGCGGTGCTGACCGGCCTGGACTCCGACCTCACCCGGGTCGACGCCTTCAAGGACATGAAGAACCGGCCGCGGGCCGGGCACGGCATGAACGTGCTGCTGGTCGGCACCGACGGCCGGGACCGGATCTCCGAGCGGGAGCGGCGCGCGTACCGGCTGGGCGGCGCGCCCTGCCACTGCACCGACACGATGATGATCGTGCACATCTCGGCGGACCGGGACCGGGCCAGCGTGGTCAGCCTGCCGCGCGACTCCTACGCCGTCCTCCCGGCGCACACCGACCGCACCACCGGCGAGCGGCACAAGGGGCATCCGCTGAAGCTGAACGCGGCGTACGCGGAGGGCGGCCCGCAGCTGACCGTGCGGACCGTCGAGGCGATGACCAAGGTGAAGATCGACCACTACCTGGAGGTCGACTTCACCAGCTTCATGAAGACGGTCGACGTCCTCGGCGGCGTCCGGATCTGCACCGCGCAGCCGCTCAAGGACCGCTACACCGGCCTGGACCTGCCGGCCGGCACGCACACCCTGAAGGGCGGCCAGGCCCTCCAGTACGTCCGCGCCCGCCATCTGGACGGGGCGTCCGACCTGAGCCGGATGCAGCGCCAGCAGCGGTTCATGGCGGCCACCATCGACCGGGCCACCTCGTCGGGCATCCTGCTGAACCCGATGAAGTTCCGGGACGTGACGAAGGCGGTACTGGGTTCGGTCCGCGCCGACCGGGGCTTCGGCACCGGCGAGATGCTCGCCCTGGGCCGCGCGATGCGCGACTTCTCCCCGTCGTCGTCCGAGTTCACCACCGTCCCCCTCCAGCCGATGGGGTACGCCGTGAAGGGCGTCGGCTCCACCCTGAAGTGGGACGACGCGGCGGCCGGGCGGCTGTTCGCGGCGCTGCGCGAGGACCAGCCGCTGGCCGCGCACCGGCCGGCCCCGAGGACCGGGGTGGTACGGGTCCCGGTCGATCCCCGGCAGATCCGGGTCCAGGTCGCCAACGGCACCCGCACCGCCGGGCTCGGCAAGCGCGTCGACAAGGCGCTGCGGGCCACCGGGTTCCGCACCTCCGGCGCCCCGGTGAACGCCCCGGCGCCGGACGTGGCACGTACCGTCGTCGCCTACGACCCGCGCTGGGACAACTCGGCGAAGTCGCTGGCCGCCGCGCTGCCCGGCAGTGAGCTGCGGGCGGTCCCGGGGCAGGGCGGCACGCTGAAGGTGATCGCGGGCGCCGACTTCGCGGAGGTCCGCGAGGTGCGGCCGGAACAGCCCCCGCGGCGGACGGGGGCCGTGGTCCGGGGCGACGAGGTGGTGTGCGGGAAGCGGACCTGAGACCGGCGGCTCAGTTGCCGGAGACGGTGACCTTCTCGTCGTTCTTCAGCTCGTCCACCAGCGTCTTGACCTTGGCGCTGTCCCACTGGAGATTGCCGTTCGAGGTGTTCCCCGCGATCGGCATGTTCATGGAGGTGCCGTCGCCGCCGCTGACGCCCTTCATCGCCCAGAACATGCCGGCCAGGTCGAACAGGCCCATGTCCTTGTCGACGACGAGCGAGTCCAGGCCGGCGCCCATGGTCGGGTAGAGCTTGAACGGGTTCAGCACGGTCGACGGGGTCGCCACCTGACTGGCCAGGGCGGACAGGAACTTCTGCTGGTTCTTGGTGCGGTCCAGGTCGGAGCCGGCCAGCGCGTACCGGGTGCGGACGAAGGCGAGGGCCTCCTCGCCGTTGAGGGTCTGCTCGCCCTTCTTGAAGTTGGCGCCGGACTTGGTGTCCTTGATGTCCTGCGGGATGTCGATGGTGACACCGCCGACCGCGTCCACGATGTTGGCGAAGCCACCGAAGCCGATCTCGACGTAGTGGTCGATGTGCAGGCCGGTGTTGTACTCGACGGTGCGCACCAGCAGCTCGGGGCCGTCCTCGGCGTAGGCGGCGTTCAGCTTCACGTGCCGGCCGGTGCCCTGGTAGGTCTTGCCGGACTCGGACCCCTTGTACGTGGGGATCTCGACGTCCGAGTCCCGGGGCAGGGAGACCAGCGTGGAGCCGTTGTCGCCGGTGTGCAGGATCATCATCGAGTCGGTGCGCTTGCCCTCGGCGGAGCCGGTGTGCAGTTCCTTCTTCTCCGCGTCGGTCATGCCCTCGCGGCTGTCGGAGCCGACGATCAGGTAGTTGGTGCCCTCGCCCGCGTCCGGCCGGTCGATCACCTTGGACAGGTCGACGTCGCGGTTGAGCTTGGAGTCGGCCCAGAAGTACGTACCGACGAACGTGACGACCAGCACGGTCGCCACGGTGATCGCGGTCCACTTGATCCGGCGGCCCCAGTTGGGCGCGGGGCGCCCCGGGCCGCCGGGACCGGGGCCGGCCGGGCCCTGGCCGCCGGGGCTGCCGTAGACCTGGCCGGTGTTGTAGCCGCTGTCGTACCCGCCGTGCCCGCCGCCGTCGACGTACGTCGGCTGCTGCGGCACCCCGGCGCCGTACGGCGGCGCCCCCGGGCCGGGCGGCGGCGTCTGGCCGCGCCGGACCTGCCGCATCACGCGGGCGCTCTCGGGCTGCGCGCTCGCGCTGCCGCGTCCGTACCGGCCGCCGTTGTCGCCGGGCCTTCCCTCGGGCCAATCGCTCATGCGGACCAGTGTGCAGGTCTCGGCTGTGCCCTATACAAGGGTCGTCGGAAAATCAGGGCAGCGCTGTTGCCAAGCTGACACAAATCACACCGATGTCGCCCCCGCTTAAGGTGGAGGTCATGACAGACCAGGCACCACAGGCTCCGGCCGAGGACGCGGCGGCCCCGGAGATCCCGGGCAAGCCGACCTCGGCCTCCCGCACCACCCTGAGCCACATCATGACCCACAACGACACCAATCTGCTGGGCACGGTGCACGGCGGCGTGATCATGAAGCTGGTGGACGACGCGGCGGGCGCCGTCGCCGGACGTCACTCGGGCGGCCCGGCCGTCACCGCGTCGATGGACGAGATGGCGTTCCTCGAACCGGTCCGGGTCGGTGACCTGGTCCATGTGAAGGCACAGGTGAACTGGACCGGCCGGACGTCGATGGAGGTCGGGGTGCGGGTCCTGGCGGAGCGCTGGAACGAGTCGGCGCCGCCCACCCAGGTCGGCTCGGCCTACCTGGTCTTCGCCGCGGTGGACGCGGACGGCAAGCCGCGCGCGGTACCGCCGGTGCTCCCGGAGACCGAGCGCGACCGGCGCCGCCACCAGGAGGCCCGGATCCGCCGCACCCACCGGCTGGCCCGCCGCCGCGCGATCATGGAACTGCGGGAGCGCCGGGCGGCGGAGGGGTTCGCGGACTAGCGGACCGGCTGTACGGCTGTACGGCTCTGCGGCACGGGGGCGTGCCCTGCCCTACCGAGGGCCAGGCCCTCTCACCTCGAACCAGAGCAGCTTCCCCGCCCCGCGTCCGAGCAGCCCCTCCCCGAGCGTCCAGCCGCCCCACGTCTCGGCGTACTCCTGTACGAGGTGCAGCCCTCGCCCGCCACGCGCGCCGAGCGGCGCGGTTGCGATCCGCCCGCCGGACGGGTCGGCGAACGGCGCGGGCACGTACGGGTGGCTGTCCCACACCCCCACCCGCAGCCGCCCGTCCCCCAACGCGCTGAGCCGTAGCGAGCACGGCCCGCGCGTGTGCCGGTAGGCATTGGTCACCAGTTCGGACGTCAACAGCTCGACGTCGTCCAGCAGTTCGCGTTGCCCATGTCCCGCGAGGGCGGCCCGTACGGTCACCCGTGCGACGCGTGCGGCTCTGGGGTCGTGTGGCAGGCGGAGGGCGTATGCCCAGGTATCGGACGGGGATACGGTGCCCATGAAGGCCTCCGGGAAGTTGGGCGGTATGGAGAACACCGTAGAACCTCTCGGGAGATCCATCTCCCACATTGAGAAGATGTAACAGCTATTACCTCGTGTGGGTTACGAGTGCACCCGCACAGCGGTCCGAGGAGAGGTGTCTTGCCCCCCGTCAGCAACCCCACCCTGCGCCAGCGGCGCCTGGGCACTGAACTGCGCAAACTGCGGGAACATGCCGGGTTCACCGTCACCCAGGCCGCCTCTCACCTGGGCGTCAACCAGGGGCGGGTGAGCATGATCGAGACCGGACGCAGCCCTCTCAGCGCCGACCGTGTCCGGGCGATGGCTTCCGCCTACGACTGTGCCGACGATGTCCTGATCACCGCCTTGGCCGCGATGACCGGGCGTCGGGTTCGTGGCTGGTGGGAGGAGTACCGCGAGCACCTGCCCGCGGCCCTGGTCGACCTGGCCGAACTGGAGCACCACGCCACCGCACTGCGCGTAGCCCTCGCGATACACATTCCCGCGCTCCTCCAGACCACCGACCACGCCCGCGCGCTGTTCCGCGCAGTGGTCCCGGCCATGCGGCAGTACGAGATCGAGCACCGCCTCACCCATCGCGTCAAGCGCCAGGGCATCCTTCACCGGGACGCCCCGACTCCGTACTCGGCGATCATTCACGAGTCGGCTCTCCGCATGGGCTTCGGCGGCCCCGCCGTCGCGCGAGGCCAGCTCACCCATCTGCTGGAGATGAGCGAACTGCCGCACGTCACGCTGCGGGTCATTCCCTTCGGGGCGGAGCGCTACCCCAGCACGGGACAGTCCTTCGACTACGTCGAGGGGGCCGTACCCCAACTCGACACCGTGCAACTGGACACCCACCACGGGGGCTGCGGATTTCTCGACGCAGACGCGCAGTTGAGCAAGTACCGTGCCGTTCTGGATCACATGGAGTCCTGCGCCCTCGACCCCGCCGGATCGCGGGACGCCATCCAGAACCTCATCCGGGAGATGTGAGAGAGGCTGATCGTGAAAAACCTTCAATGGCGGAAGTCCACGTACAGCGGTGACAGTTCGAACTGCGTAGAGACAGCCAGTGTGCCGACCGCGATCCTGGTCCGCGACTCCAAAAAGCCCGCGCCCGCAGTCCTCGCCTTCCCCCCTGCCGCCTGGGCCGCCTTCCTCTCGCACGCAACGAAGAAGAGCCATTGAGCAGAGCCTCGTACTGCCTGACTCCCCCGCTCTCCTACAGAAGGCCATCCGTGACAAGCTCATCCAAGACCCTCGGAGAATTTTTCGACTCCTTCGAGTGCGAGGCTTTCCGCCTGGAGACCCTGGATGACTACAGCAAATCCGGGAACGTCGACGCGTATCACGCCTTCCTGGCTGGGCAGCCACAGCCGAGTGACTACAACGCCGGGTGGGTGGAAGAACTCCGCTCGCACACCAGAGCCGGAAAGCGAGTCCATCGGGTACACATTCTGTCGCGCCCGCTCACGGACTATCTGTCCTTCGAACTCGGCTGGGGCTACCGAAAGAACAGCACCGGCGGCGAGGAGTTCTTCATTCTCGATATCACCGACAAGCCCAATCCGCTGGCCGGCGTCCCCGACTTCTGGTGCTTCGACTCCGCGTCCGTGGTCGTGATGAACTACGACGAGACCGGAAAGTACGTCGGCTCAGCGCTATTGGAGCCCGAACGGGTGGTGGAATTCACCGGGTACCGTGACACGGCTCTCGCCGAGGCGGAACCCTTCGTCGAATGGTGGGCCAAGTACGGGACGTGAAGAAGCCCCGGCCTCCGCAGCTGACGCTGTCGGTGCCGGCCGGGGCTCGTTCGTCAGTGACCTGCACGAACACCCTCACAGAGGGGAGCTCCCGCTATCACGTGAGAGACGCCACCGCATCCGCTATCAAGCGTCGCGCTGCCGCTCCCCGCGCGGCCCCCTGTGACAGCCGCTCAAAGGCTCGGGCGTAAAGCTCGACCTGGCTGGGCTGTGTGAGGGTGGCAGCCGCGTCCAGCCTGTCCGCGTGCACCCTGCTGTCGTCGAAGATCGTGAACGTTGGCATGGGCCAAACGGTTCGTTGCGCTGAGAACGGGACGAGCCCCACGGCGACGTTCGGACGTTCCATCACCCCAAGCAGGTGACCAAGCTGGGCCGCCATGGTGTCCGCGCCACACAGCCGGTACCGCAATACCGACTCCTCCAGTACGAATGAAAACCGGCGTGTGCCACTCCTCAGCACCTCGTTACGTCTCATACGGGCCGCAACAGCATCAGTCACATCGTCCGGGGTCCCTCGGAATTCTGCGATGGACGACAGCAGGGCAGCGGCGTATCCGGGTGTCTGGAGGAAACCGGGAATCACATCGGAGACGTAGACCCTGAAGATCTTTGTTTGTTGGTACAGGTCTCCGGTGGACTCCTGCAACCGGCGGAGGCCGCTTCGCTGGAGTCGTCTCCACTGCACATGGGCATCTGCGGACTGTCTGTTGGCAGCGATCAGGTCGGGGGCCTGGCCATCAACGCCGCAGGCTCGACACCACGCTTTGATGTCCGCGTCTGACGGAGGAGTCTTGGCATTCTCGATCCGGGAGGACTTCGACTCCGACCAGCCGCACCTGACGGCCAGCTCCCGCCCGCTGATCCCCGCGTCCTTCCTGATCTCACGCAGACGCCCGGCCAGTTCCTCACGGGCCTTCTGAACACGCGAGGAGGGGTTTGGGGACATGGAGCCGGCTTTCATCAAATTTCGTACAGGTGGTGCGGGATCGCTCGCTCCCAGACCGCTTCGAAGGCGGCGGAGCACAGTTTCACGGCTTCCGGGTCAACCGTGATCTCGTCCTCCACCACCACTCCATCACCTGAGAAATGGTGCACTCGGAGCAGGGTGCCGTCGAAGAGCCAGAAGTCATTGCCCGGCAGAGCGATACTCGTAGCCCGCCGCCGCGGCAACCACCGCACTTCCTCGCCCGCCGTGACATTGGCGCGGGTGACGTAGTACTCCCAGCGGATGTAGTCCGACACCGGCTCGGAGACCACCCGGGCCCGGCGGATCGCCACGTCCCGGGCCACGGTGTCCGTGATCAACTGGTCGTAGGGGTGCCACCAGGACGCGCGGTCCTCCCAATCGATCCGCTCACCCCGCTTCCACGCCTCGAACCGATCGGTGGAGGCATATGAATCACGGAGTTCCAGGTGAACGGCGGATCGCTCGCACTGGCCAAGCAGCTCAGCGAAGCTGGGCACGCTCGACGGCATCACACGCCTCCCTGATCATCGGGATCATCCGGGCCGGAATCCTGACGACCGCCTCACTGTCTGGTACCGAACCGTTCGCCGGACTGCTCCTGGAACGTCCTGCGTACCTGTCCCTGGCCGTGGTGACCTGCTCACCGCATCGTGCGAACGCGACACCGGCCTGCCCGGTCGCGTAGTCGACGCGGCGAAGAAGCCCCCGGCAGCCCCGGCCCCCGCAGCTGACGCTGCCCGGGCCGGCCGGGGCTCGGTCCGTTCGTCAGGTCCTCAGGGGAGGTTCCTGGCCATCACGATCCGCTGAACTTGGTTCGTGCCCTCATAAATCTGGGTGATTTTCGCGTCTCGCATCATCCGCTCCACCGGATAGTCACGGGTGTAGCCGTATCCGCCGAGCAGCTGGACCGCGTCCGTGGTGACCTCCATCGCCACGTCCGAGGCGAAGCACTTGGCGGCCGCGCCCTGGAAGGTCAGGTCACGGTCGCCGCGTTCGGACTTGGCGGCGGCGGCGTACGTGAGCTGGCGGGCCGCCTCGATCTTCATGGCCATGTCGGCGAGCATGAACTGGATGCCCTGGAAGTCGGCGATCGGCTTGCCGAACTGCTTGCGTTCCTGGACGTAGCCCTTGGCGTAGTCCAGCGCGCCCTGGGCGATGCCGAGGGCCTGGGCGGCGATGGTGATGCGGGTGTGGTCCAGGGTCTTCATGGCCGTGGCGAAGCCGGTGCCCTCCGCGCCGATCATGCGGTCGGCGGGGATGCGGACGTTGTCCAGGTAGACCTCGCGGGTCGGGGAGCCCTTGATGCCGAGCTTCCGCTCCGGGGCGCCGAAGGAGACGCCCTCGTCGGACTTCTCGACGACGAAGGCGGAGATGCCCTTGGAGCGCTTGGTGGGGTCGGTGACGGCCATGACCGTGTAGTACTCGGACTCGCCGGCGTTGGTGATCCAGCGCTTCACACCGTTGAGGACCCAGAAGTCGCCGTCGCGGACCGCCTTCGTCTTCATGCCGGCCGCGTCCGAGCCCGCGTCCGGCTCGGAGAGACAGTACGAGAACATGCCGTCGCCCTTGGCGAGGGGGGACAGGTACTTCTTCTTCAGGTCCTCCGAGCCGGAGAGGATCACCGGGAGGGAGCCGAGCTTGTTCACCGCCGGGATGAGGGAGGAGGAGGCGCAGACCCGGGCCACCTCCTCGATGACGATCACGGTGGCGAGCGCGTCGGCGCCCGCGCCGCCGTAGGACTCGGGGACGTGCACCGCGTGCAGGTCGTTCGCGGTCAGCGCGGCCAGCGCCTCGCGCGGGAAGCGGGCCTCCTCGTCCACCGCGGCGGCGTGCGGCGCGATCTTCGCCTCGGCCAGCGAACGGACGGCGTCGCGGAGCATGTCGTGCTCCTCCAACGGGCGGTACAGGTCGAAGTCAGCCGATCCGGCCAAGGTCTTCACGCTCCAGAACGATGCGGTCATGACGCTAACTACTGTTAAGTAACCCAGATTTTAGAACCGGGTCGGCGCGGGTGGGTAGGTGAGCTTGACGACAGCCGCAGGCTGCCCGTCCGAAGCCCGGACCATGCCCCCGGTTATGCTCGCTCCCGCACCGTCGCCGTACACCCCTGGAGCATCCATGGCCCTCAAGATCACCGTGATCGGCACCGGCTATCTCGGCGCGACGCACGCGGCGGCCATGGCCGAGCTGGGCTTCGAGGTGCTGGGTCTGGACGTGGTGCCGGAGAAGATCGACATGCTGCGGCGCGGCGAGGTCCCGATGTACGAGCCGGGGCTCGAGGAACTGCTGCGCAAGCATGTCGCCGGGATCGAGGGGTCCAGCGGGCGGCTGCGCTTCACATGCGACTTCGAGGAGGTCGCGGCCTTCGGCGACGTGCACTTCCTGTGCGTGAACACCCCGCAGAAGCACGGTGAGTACGCCTGCGACATGAGCTATGTGGAGTCGGCGCTGGCCTCGCTCGCCCCGCACCTGCGCGGTTCCGCGCTGGTGGTCGGCAAGTCGACGGTGCCGGTCGGGTCGGCCGACCGGCTGGCCGCCTACCTGGTCGAGCACGCCCCGGCGGGCGGGGACGCCGAGCTGGCCTGGAACCCGGAGTTCCTGCGCGAGGGCTTCGCCGTCCAGGACACCCTGCACCCGGACCGGATCGTGGTCGGCGTGCGCAGCGAGCGGGCCGAGAAGCTGCTGCGCGAGGTCTACGCCACGCCGGTCGGTGAAGGGACGCCGTTCGTGGTGACCGACTTCCCGACCGCCGAGCTGGTCAAGACGTCCGCGAACTCCTTCCTGGCCACGAAGATCTCCTTCATCAACGCGATGGCGGAGGTGTGCGAGGCCGCCGACGGCGACGTGGCCAAGCTGGCCGAGGCGATCGGCTACGACGACCGGATCGGGAAGAAGTTCCTGCGGGCCGGGATCGGGTTCGGCGGCGGGTGCCTGCCCAAGGACATCCGGGCGTTCATGGCCCGCGCCGGTGAGCTGGGCGCCGACCAGGCGCTGACCTTCCTGCGCGAGATCGACTCCATCAACATGCGCCAGCGCGGCCGGATGGTCGAGCTGACCCGTCAGGCGCTGGGCGGCGGCCCGTTCCTCGGCAAGCGGGTCGCGGTGCTCGGCGCCACCTTCAAGCCGGACTCCGACGACGTACGGGACTCCCCCGCGCTCAACGTCGCCGGGCAGATCCACCTCCAGGGCGGCCAGGTCACGGTCTACGACCCCAAGGGCATGGCGAACGCCCGGCGGCTCTTCCCGACCCTCGGCTACGCCGAGTCGGCGACGGACGCGGTGCGCGGCGCGGACGTGGTGCTGCACCTGACGGAGTGGCGGGAGTTCCGCGAGCTGGACGCCGAGGCGCTCGGCGAGGTGGCGGGCGCCCGGGTGATCCTGGACGGGCGCAACGCGCTGGACCCGGAGGCGTGGCGGCGGGCCGGCTGGACGTACCGGGCGATGGGCCGGCCGACCGCGTAGTTCAGGCCCCCTTGGCCCGGTAGCGGCGCATCTTCGCGCGCGCCCCGCACACCCGCATCGAGCACCAGCGGCCGCGGCCGGCGGGGCTGCGGTCGTAGTACGCCCACAGACAGTCGGTGGCCTCGCACGCCTTCAGCCGGTTCCAGGTGTTCGCGACCAGGGCCTCCGCGACGGCGGCGGCGATCCGGGCGGTGAGGGATTCCGGGTGGGCGGGCGCGAGCGCGGCCGAGCCGTCGGCGGCGTCGACCGTCACCACCAGCGGCCCTTGGGCCAGCAGCTCCCCCAGCGGGGTCACCGCGCGGTGCGGCGGATGGCCGGCGTGGGCGAGCAGCGCGGCCCGCAGCGACTCACGCAGTGCGACGGCCGCCGGCACCTCATCCGCCGTGAGGCGGAACGCCGCCCGTCCCTCCGGTGTGCCCAGCGTGTCCGTGCCCGTCTCCACGTCGAGCGTGTTCACCAGCGACTCCACCAGCGCCAGCCGCCCCGGCGCGGGGGATCTGTCCGTCATGCCCGTGACGTTACCGCTAAATCGGGTGATGCAGTAACCGTTACTGGATACCCTCCCCTTGCCGGTAACCGACTCCGAGGAGGAAGTCATGGCCGTCGCCGAACTGAGTGTCGTCGTCCTGGACTGCCCCGATCCGCACGCCCTGGCCGGTTTCTACGCCGAGGTGCTCGGCGGGACCGTCGAGGACCAGGGCGAGTGGGTCGACCTGAAGCTGCCGGGCGGGCAGCAGCTCGCCTTCCAGGCCGCCCCCGGGTTCGTACCGCCGAAGTGGCCCGCGCCCGACCACTCGCAGCAGGTCCACCTCGACCTGGACGTGCCCGATCTCGACGCGGCCGAGCAGGCCGTCCTCGCGCTGGGCGCGAAGCCGCTGGACGCGGCGGACCGCGCCCGGTCCTTCCGGGTTTACGCGGACCCGGCCGGGCACCCGTTCTGTCTCTGCGCCGCCGGCTGACCCAGGAGGTCGCACGCATGGCTCCCGCCGCACGTTTCCGTTCCGTCGTGCTCGACTGCCCCGATCCCCTCGCACTGGCCCGCTTCTACGCCCAGGTGGTGGGCGGCACGCCCCGGCAGGACGACCCGGACTGGGTGGTCCTCCAGGTCCCCGACGGGCCCCGGCTGTCCTTCCAGCGGGCGCCGGACCTGACCCCGCCTCAGTGGCCGCGCTCGGACCGCGACGCCCAGCAGTTCCATCTCGACTTCGACGGCGGGTCGACGTGGGAGGAAATGGACGCCGCGCAGGAGAAGGTGCTGGCGCTGGGCGCCCGGGTGCTGGACGCGGAGGACCGGGAGAAGAAGGACTTCGTGGTGTACGCCGATCCGGCGGGGCATCCGTTCTGCCTCTGCCGGATCGAGCACCACTGAGGCGTACCGCCGTCAGCCGTCGAGGTCGGCGATGGTCGCCGTCGACGGTTGCCGCCGGGCCTGGAACGCGCGGGCGGTGAACGCCGCCCCGCGCAGCACCCGCTGGACGTTGCCCCAGGTCAGCAGGGCCACGTCGGCCTCGTCCCAGCCGCGCCGCAGCAGCTCGGCGACAAGCCGGGGGTAGCAGGAGGCGTCGCCCAGCTCCTGCGGGTGGGCGGTGCCGGTGTCGTACGTGCCGGACAGGCCGACGCCCCCGGGTCCGGCCACCTCGCGGACGTGGTCCAGGTGGTCGGCGACGTCGCGGACGGTGGGGCCGGTCTGCTCGGCGGTCAGCGGCACCAGGCACAGGCCGCCGGCCGCGCCCAGCTCGGCCAGCAGGTCGTCGGGCAGGTTGGCGGGGTGCGGGCGCAGCGCGCGGGCGGCGGAGCGGGTGCACAGCGCGGGCGCCTTGGAGACGGCGAAGGTGCGGCGGAAGGTCTCCGGGGAGGCGCCGGAGAGGTCGGCGATGACGCCGAGCCGGTTCATCTCGCGGACCACCTCCTCGCCGAACCGGGTCAGCCCCGTCCCGCCCGCCCAGGTGACGCCGGTCAGGGTGAGCACCCGCAGGCCGAGCAGGTGCAGCGAGCGCAGGATGCCGAGCGAGTTCCCGACGGCGGCGGCCCCTGCGGGACCGGGCAGCACGGCGACCCGGCCGCAGTTGCGGGCGTCGATCGCCTCCCCCGCGTCGTACGCCAGGCGCAGCCCCTCGGGGTGCTCCCGGACGACCGTCTTGACCAGGTCGAGCTGCTCCATCGTGGCGCCGACGGCCCGGTCGCCGTCGATGGCCTCGGGCAGGTGCAGGGCGGCGAACAGCGCGCCGACCCGGCCCTCGCGCAGCCGGGGCACGTCGGTGTCGACGGCGCTCTCACCGATCTCCAGGTCGTACCAGGGCAGGTGTTTCAGCGCCCAGGGCAGCCCGCTGTACCCGTCGGCCACGGGATGCGCGGCCAGTACGGCGTGCGCCCGCTCCAGTGGTGCGCCGTCCGGGTCGGAGACGGGGGTGTAGGGCTCCGGGGCGAGGACTTCGGCCACTTCGGCGGGGAAGGACGCGGGCAGGTCGTCGAGCTCGCCGGCCTCGGTGCTCGGGTGCAGGTCGTCCTGGAGGTCTGCCATGGCGGGCTCCGTACGGTCGTCGTGCGATACCGACACCGTCGCACGGAGCGTGACGGGCTTCCTGGTGGGTGGGCCGTCAGGGGGTACGCCGGTCAGTGCCGGTCAGCGGTCCCGGGCCGCGCCGGTCACCTGGTCGGAGGCGTCCCGGGGGGACGACCGGATGTACCGGGGGGGCGACCGGATGTACCGGGAGGGCGACCGGATGTACCGGGAGGGCGACCGGATGTACCGGGGGGCGGGACGACCGGCCGCACCGATCCCCCCGCCCCGCCCCCGCCCCGGCGCGCAGCGCCCCGTCAGCCGTCCAGGTCCGCGAGCGTCGCGTTGGACGGGCCGCGGGTGGCCTTCAGCGAGCGGGCCACGTCCTCCGCCGCGCCCAGTACCCGGACCGCGTTCTTCCAGGTCAGCTTGGCCAGGTCGGCCTTGGACCAGCCGCGGTCGAGCAGCTCCGCGATGAGGTTCGGGTAGCCGGCGACGTCGTCCAGGCCGTCCGGGGTGAACGGCGTGCCGTCGTAGTCGCCGCCGATGCCGAGGTGATCCACGCCGGCCACCTCGCGCATGTGATCGAGGTGGTCGGCGACCGTGCCGGCGGTGGCGACCGGGCGCGGCCGGCTCTGCTCGAAGGCGTGGTGCACCTTCATCGCGTCCGGGCCGGAGTCCAGGGGGTGGAAGCCGTGCGCACGCATGTTCGCGTCGGCCTCGGCGGTCCAGTCCACGGCGGCCTGGAGCACGAACTTCGGCACGAACGTCACCATCGCCACGCCGCCGTTGGCGGGCAGCCGCTCCAGTACGTCGTCGGGGATGTTGCGGGGGTGGTCGCAGACGGCCCGCGCGGAGGAGTGCGAGAAGATCACCGGCGCGGTCGAGGTGTCCAGCGCGTCCCGCATGGTCGTCGCCGCCACGTGCGAGAGGTCGACCAGCATGCCCTCGCGGTTCATCTCGCGCACGACCTCGCGGCCGAACGCCGACAGCCCGCCGACGCCGGGCGCGTCGGTCGCGGAGTCCGCCCAGGCCACGTTGTCGTTGTGGGTGAGCGTCAGGTACCGCACGCCGAGCGCGTACAGCCCGCGCAGCGCGCCGAGCGAGTTCTCGATCGAGTGGCCGCCCTCCGCGCCCATCAGCGACGCGATCCGGCCCTCGGCCCGCGCGGCCGCCATGTCGGCGGCGGTCAGCGCGGCCCTCAGTTCCCCCGGATGGCGGTCGATGAGCTGCGTCACGCAGTCGATCTGCTCCAGCGTCGCGGTGAGCGCGCCGGGCAGGTCGGAGCGGACGTACACCGACCAGTACTGCGCGCCGACCCCGCCGGCCCGCAGCCGGGCCAGGTCGGTGTGCAGGTGGGCGGACTGGTCGGCGGCGATGTCCCGGGCGTCGAGGTCGTAGCGGACCTGCTCGCGCAGTGCCCAGGGCAGGTCGTTGTGGCCGTCGACGACGGGGAACTCGCGCAGCAGTTCCCGGGCTGTCTCCAGTGAGGTCATGGGGGCCTACTTCCCGAAACCGAAGGAAGCCGATCCCTCCGCCTTGGTGCGCAGCCGCTTGCCCTTCTCGGTGGCCTGGTCGTTCAGCTCCTGCTGGAACTCGCGCATCCGGCCGAGCAGCTCCTCGTCGTGCGCGGCGAGGATGCGGGCGGCGAGCAGCCCGGCGTTGCGGGCGCCGCCGACCGAGACGGTGGCGACCGGCACCCCGGCCGGCATCTGCACGATGGACAGCAGCGAGTCCATGCCGTCGAAGTACTTCAGCGGCACGGGCACGCCGATGACCGGCAGCGGGGTGACGGAGGCGAGCATGCCGGGCAGGTGGGCGGCGCCGCCGGCGCCGGCGATGATCGCCTTCAGCCCGCGTCCGGCGGCCTCCTCGCCGTACGCGATCATCTCGCGGGGCATCCGGTGCGCGGAGACGACGTCGACCTCGTGGGCGATCTCGAACTCGTCCAGGGCCTTGGCGGCGGCCTCCATGACGGGCCAGTCGGAGTCCGACCCCATGACGATGCCGACGACGGGACGGGCGGCGGGGCTCATTCGGTGATCGTCCCTCTCAGGTAACCGGCGGCGTGCCGGGCGCGCTCCAGTACGTCGTCCAGGTCGTCGCCGTAGGTGTTGACGTGCCCCACCTTGCGGCCGGGCTTCACGTCCTTGCCGTACATGTGGATCTTCAGCTGGGGGTCGCGGGCCATGCAGTGCAGGTACGCGGAGTACATGTCCGGGTAGTCGCCGCCGAGGACGTTGACCATGACCGTCCAGGGCGCGCGCGGGCGCGGGTCGCCGAGCGGCAGGTCGAGGACGGCGCGGACGTGGTTGGCGAACTGCGAGGTGATCGCGCCGTCCATCGACCAGTGGCCGGAGTTGTGCGGGCGCATCGCCAGTTCGTTGACGAGGACGCGGCCGTCCCGGGTCTGGAACAGCTCGACGGCCAGATGGCCGACCACGCCGAGTTCCTTGGCGATGGACAGGGCCATCTCCTCGGCCCGCAGCGCCAGGTCCTCGTCCAGGCCGGGGGCGGGCGCGATCACCGTGTCGCAGACGCCGTTCACCTGCCGCGACTCGACGACCGGGTAGGCGACGGCCTGGCCGTGCGGCGACCGTACGACGTTGGCGGCCAGCTCGCGGACGAAGTCGACCTTCTCCTCGGCGAGCACCGGCACACCGGCGCGGAACGGCTCGGCGGCCGCCGCCTCCGAGTCCACCACCCACACGCCCTTGCCGTCGTATCCGCCGCGGACCGTCTTCAGGACGACCGGAAAACCTCCCCCGCCTTCCGCCGCGAACGCCGCCACATCGGCCGGATCGCGCACGATCCGGTGCCGTGGGCAGGGCACGCCGATCTCCGTGAGTCTCGCCCGCATCACGCCCTTGTCCTGGGCGTGCACCAGCGCGTCCGGGCCGGGGCGGACGGGGATGCCGTCCGCCTCCAGGGCCCGCAGGTGCTCGGTGGGCACGTGTTCGTGATCAAAGGTGATCACGTCACAGCCACGGGCGAACTCACGGAGCGTGTCCAGGTCGCGATGGTCGCCGACGACGACCTCGCTCACCACCTGGGCCGCCGAGTCCTGGGGAGTGTCACTGAGGAGCTTGAACCTGATGCCGAGCGGGATGCCCGCCTCGTGTGTCATACGAGCGAGCTGCCCCCCGCCGACCATGCCGACTACCGGGAACGTCACCCCCCTAGCGTATCGGCAGCCCGCGCGGAGGACGCTTCCCGGCCGTTTCAGCGGGTTTCAGCGGGCGGAACCCGGCTGCCCGGGGCCCGCTCCCGCCGTCCACAGGAAATTGACGCGGTCGGGTGGTTAGCATGGCCGGGTTGACGCGAACCGACCGAGCGGGGGCCTGCACGACCATGGGACATGGTTCCTCGGCGCCTCGAAAGGCGCCCCCCGGGGCTCGCGGCGCGCTGCGGCAGCGGCTCGAAGGCGTGGTCCGGGAGGTGCTGAAGTTCGGCGCGGTCGGCGGCGCCGGCGTCCTGGTCAACCTGCTGGTCTTCAACCTGATGCGGCACACGACCGACCTCCAGGTGGTGCGGGCCAGCATCATCGCCACCGTCGTCGCCATCGTCTTCAACTACGTGGGCTTCCGGTACTTCACCTACCGGGACCGCGACAAGAGCGGCCGCACCAAGGAGATGTCGCTGTTCCTGCTGTTCAGCGCGATCGGCCTGGTGATCGAGAACGGCGTGCTCTACACGGCGACGTACGGCTTCGGCTGGGACAGCCCGCTGCAGAGCAACGTCTTCAAGTTCGTCGGCATCGGTGTGGCCACGCTGTTCCGCTTCTGGTCCTACCGCTCCTGGGTCTTCAAGGCGCTGCCCGCCCGGGACGCCGTCGCCCGTGCGGAATCGTTCCTGGAGCACGAGAGCCCGACGGTGGTGCCGGCGCCGGGCCGCTCCCGCTGAGCCCCGCCCCTCACCGGACCGTCCGGTCCGCCTCCGTCGGGTCCGACTTCGGCGGCGCGGTGCGGGACAGGAAGAGTCCGAAGACCGGCGGGTTGGACTGGAGCAGCTCAAGGCGTCCGCCGTCCGCCTCGGCGAGGTCACGGGCGACCGCCAGCCCGATGCCGGTGGAGTTGCGTCCGCTGATGGTGCGCTCGAAGATCCGCGCCCCCAGGTCGGCGGGGACGCCAGGACCCTCGTCGGTGACCTCCACCACGGCCTGGTTGCCGGTGACCCGGGTGCGCAGCGCGACCGTGCCGCCGCCGTGCATCAGCGAGTTCTCGATCAGCGCGGCCAGCACCTGGGCGACCGCGCCCGGGGTGCCCACGGCGGTCAGGTGCCGCTTGCCGGAGGAGACGATGGCCCGGCCCTCGCTGCGGTAGGCGGGGCGCCACTCGGCGATCTGCTGCTGGATGATGTCGTCCAGCTCGAAGGTGACGGCGGAGCCGCTGCGCGGGTCCCGGGAGTTGGTCAGCAGCCGCTCCACCACGTCGGTCAGCCGCTCCACCTGGGCCAGCGCGATGGTCGCCTCCTCCTTCACCGTGTCCGGCTCGTCGGTGAGGGTGATCTCCTCAAGGCGCATCGACAGCGCGGTCAGCGGCGTACGCAGCTGGTGCGAGGCGTCGGCGGCCAGGCGGCGCTCGGCGGTGAGCATCCGGGCGATGCGCTCGGCGGAGGAGTCCAGTACGTCGGCCACCCGGTCCAGCTCGGGGACGCCGTACCGCTTGTGCCGGGGGCGCGGGTCGCCGGAGCCGAGGCGCTCGGCGGTCTCGGCGAGGTCGGTGAGCGGGGAGGCCAGTCGGTTGGCCTGGCGGACGGCGAGCAGCACGGCGGCGATCACCGCGAGCAGCGCCACCAGGCCGATGATCAGCAGGGTCCGGCCGACCTCCCGGGTCACCGAGGAGCGCGGCTCCTGGACGACGACCGTCTCGCCCTCCTCGCCGGTGGCCGCGCCCCGGATGACCTCGCCGGACGGTGCGTCGCCGACCTCGATGGGCGGCTTGCCGGGGATGCGGATCACGGCGTAGCGGTCGCCCTCGACCTGCCGGCGCAGCACCTCGGCGTCGACGCTGCCGGTGCCCAGCAGCCGGCTGTCCACGATGCTGGCGAGCCGGGCCGCCTCCAGGTCCACCCGCTCCTGGGCGGTGGAGCTGATGGTCCGCGCCTCGACGAGGACCAGGGAGACGCCGAAGACGGCGATCACGACGAGCACCACGGCGAGCGTGGACTGGATCAGTCGACGGCGCATGTTCCCCTACGTACCCGCGTATCAGT
This sequence comes from Streptomyces sp. JW3, assembly GCF_052216785.1. Lineage (NCBI taxonomy): Bacteria > Bacillati > Actinomycetota > Actinomycetes > Kitasatosporales > Streptomycetaceae > Streptomyces > Streptomyces sp. JW3. The sequence continues at coordinate 24,234 of NZ_JBQOUX010000010.1, forward strand.
TCTTCTCGAAGCGGAAGCCGACGCCGCGCACGGTGGCGATGTAGCGCGGGTTGGCCGCGTCGTCCCCCAGCTTCTTGCGCAGCCAGGAGATGTGCATGTCGAGGGTCTTGGTCGAGGACCACCAGGTGGTGTCCCAGACCTCGCGCATCAGCTGGTCGCGGGTGACGACCCGGCCGGCGTCGCGCACCAGCACCCGCAGCAGGTCGAACTCCTTCGCCGTGAGCTGGAGCTCCTCCTCGCCCATCCAGGCGCGGTGCGACTCCACGTCGATGCGCACGCCGTGGGTGGCGGGCGGCTGCTGGGCCTCGGTGGCGCCGCGCCGCAGCAGGGCCCGGACCCGGGCGAGCAGTTCGGCGAGGCGGAAGGGCTTGGTGACGTAGTCGTCGGCGCCCGCGTCAAGGCCGACGACGGTGTCCACCTCGTCGGCGCGCGCGGTCAGGATGAGGATCGGCACCGAGTGGCCCTCGGAACGCAGCCGGCGGGCGACCTCCAGGCCGTCCATGCCGGGCAGGCCCAGGTCCAGCACGACCAGGTCCACACCGCCCTGCATCCCGGCGTCGAGCGCCGTGGGTCCGTCCTCACGCACCTCGACCTCGTACCCTTCCCGGCGCAGTGCGCGGGCCAGCGGCTCCGAAATGGACGCGTCGTCCTCGGCGAGCAGTACACGGGTCATGACCCGATGGTAGTCCGCCCGGGGCAACGCCCGAGGTGAGATCGGTGCGGGGCGCTCTTACCTCCGGACATGCCGGATACGCCCCATCCCCTGTCAGAGGCCGGAATGTAGTATTCCGGTTCCATCACTCCCTGTGATGCGCATCTCAAACCCTTCCATACCGGGCAGTACTTTGCCTTATGGTGGTTTAACGCCTGAAGCACCACAGGGACCTTTGGCCGCTCTTACGCTCTTGACGCCGAAGGTCCTTGCTGTGTGCGGGCCGGCCATCCGCCGGCCTTGAAAGGAATGACCTGTGGCCGGGCCTCGCAGCGCAGAGCCGCGCGCCGAGGCGTGGATCCCGGTGGTCACCGTCCGCCGTCCCGTGATCCGGGGCGGAGAGCCCCGTAGGCGTGGGGCGGACGGATGACGACCGCCGGTGCCGGCCTGCCCCCCACCGGGCGCGCATCGCCTCTGTGAGCGCGTCCCGACCAGCAAGGATCGACCATGGCGTCCAGCCTGACGAAGGACTCGGTCACCCCGGGCACCCCCGGGTCCGAGAAGACCTTCTTCGGCCACCCGAGGGGTCTGGCCACCCTCTTCATGACCGAGATGTGGGAGCGGTTCTCCTACTACGGCATGAGGGCTCTGCTCCCGCTGTACCTCGTGGCCCCGGGCGGCCTGGGCATGAACGCCGGCACCGCCACCGCGATCTACTCGGTGTACCTGTCGCTGGTGTACCTGCTCACGATGCCGGGCGGCTGGTTCGGCGACCGCGTGTGGGGTCCCCGCAAGACCGTCGCCATCGCCGGCGGCATCATCATGCTCGGCCACCTGACCCTGGCCCTGCCGTCCTCCGGCACGTTCTTCGCCGGTCTCGGCCTGGTCGCGATCGGCTCGGGTCTGCTGAAGGCCAACATCTCCACGATGGTCGGCCACCTCTACCAGGGCCCCGACGACCCGCGCCGGGACGGCGGCTTCACCGTCTTCTACATGGGCATCAACCTGGGCGCCTTCGTCGCGCCGCTGGTCATCGGCACCATCGGCGAGAACGTCAACTGGCACCTGGGCTTCGCGCTGGCCGCGGTCGGCATGGCGATCGGGGTCGCCCAGTTCCTGATCGGCAGCCGCCACCTCGACGCCCACTCCAGCGTCGTCCCCAAGCCGCTGTCGGCCGCCGAGAAGACCTCGACGCTGCGCAAGGCCGCGTTCTGGGCCGCGATCGCCGTCGTCTTCTACGCGATCGTCGGCTTCTCCGGCCATTACACGCTGAACTGGATCCTGGTCCCGCTGACCCTGCTCGGCGTGATCATCCCGATCCTGGTGCTGACCCGCATCAAGCGCGACAGGTCCCTGGACCGGGCCGAGCAGTCGAAGATGTCCGCGTACATCTGGTTCTTCGTCGCCGCGGCCGTCTTCTGGATGATCTACGACCAGGGCGGCTCGACCCTGTCGATCTTCGCCGACTCCTCGGCCGAGAACAGCGTCGGTGGCTGGTCGTTCCCGGTCTCCTGGTACCAGTCGGTCAACCCGGTCATCATCATGGCGCTGGCCCCGGTCTTCGCGACGCTGTGGCTGGCGCTGGCCCGGCGCGGCAAGGAGCCGAGCACGATCGTGAAGTTCTCGTTCGGCCTGGTGCTGGTCGGCGCGTCCTTCTTCCTCTTCCTGGCCCCGCTGGCGATCGCGGACGGCGGTCACAAGGCCGCGGCGCTGTGGCTGGTGGCGATCTACTTCGTCCAGACCTGCGGTGAGCTGCTGCTCTCCCCGGTCGGCCTGTCGGTGACGACGAAGATGGCGCCGGTGAAGTACGCCTCGCAGATGATGGGCGTCTGGTTCCTGGCGGTCACCGCGGGCGACGCGACGACGGGGCTGCTCTCCATCGCCGGCGTGGACCTGAACAAGACCGGCATCGTCGCCGCGGAGGCCACGCTCGCCGTGATCGCGGGCATCGCGGTGTGGATGTACCGCAAGCGCGTCAGGACGATGATGGGCGACGTCCACTGAGCCCTGCCGGCCCGGCTTTTCGGAGGGTCATCGCGTCCCTTGGGTGGACGCGGTGGCCCTTCGGGGTTTCTCCGAGGCGGGGCGCTGGACGACCGGCGGGCCGGGTCCGTGGGCTTCGGGCCCCCGGCCCCGGGGCTGTGGGCCCTCGGCCTACGCCTACGCCTACGCCTACGAGAGGTACGGCGGCGGCAAGCCTGGGACGGCTGTCGCGGGGCCCCCCGGGAGCGGCATTCCTGCAAGTTCCCGTAGGGACGGGCGCCGGGCCCCCGACCTCGTAGGCCACCTTCGCGAGCATCCGGCCTGACCGGCTCATGGCGGCGAGCGTCCGTGGCGGCGGTCCCCGAAGGGACGGCACACCCGCGGCGGCTCCCCGGGCGCAGCCCTGCCCGCACGGACCGGCCTCTGCCCGCACGGACCGGCCTTCGTCATCACCACGGACCGCCGTAACAGGGGACCCCGCACGAGCCGCCTTTCTCGCAGCCGCGCCCCCAGAGGCAGCCCGCAGCCGGCCTCCGGAGGATTACGCGGGGGCCGCCAGTTCCGCCCACACCGTCTTGCCCGCGACGCCCGGGGACCGTACGACCCCCCAGTCCAGGCACAGCCGCTGCACGATGAACATGCCGTGGCCGCCGGGGCGGCCGGCGCGGTGCGGGGTGCGGGGCGCCGGCTGGCCCGTGCCCCGGTCGGAGACCTCCAGCCGGATCACCTTGCGGTCGCAGCTGATCCACAGCTCGTCCGGCCCCTCGGCGTGCAGACAGGCGTTGGTGACCAGTTCGGAGACGACCAGCAGGACGTCCTCCGCGGCGGCCCGCCGGTCGGCCGAGGCGGCCGGCAGCCAGCCCCACGCGTACAACGCCTGGCGGGTGAAGTCGCGGGCCAGCGGCACGACACCGCTGGCGCCGTCGAAGCTCAGCCTGCGCGACTGGCGGCCGGTGGCGGCAGCCGTCGGCGCGCCCCCGCCCCCTTCGGACGCCCCGGTCACGGGCATGCCCCCCTCGGACGCCCCGGAGGCGCCGCTGGGCTCCGGACCGCGGTCGCCCGGCGAGTAGGGCCGGGTGGTGCTCATCAGCGCTTCACCTCACCGATTCACCAATTCATGATTCAACGTCGTACACAGTCAGTCCACAGTCAGTCGGCCGACCCTGTTCAGGATGTCTCCTGCCCGACCGGACCGACAGAACACCCCTGTATTGGGCAGGAAACACCGGACGGGGCGAAACCACCGGTCACAGGGGACGCGCGGGACACCCCGCCGGTTCCGCGGAGCGGCTCAGCCGCTCTCGTCCGCCAGGGCCGTTTCCAGGGTGTCATGAACGGTGAAGACAGCGTCCGCACCGGTGATCTCGAAGACCCGCGCCACCACGGGCTGCATGCCGACCAGATGGACGCCACCCCCCGCGGCCTCCGCCTTCAGCCGCGCGCCGAGCAGGACGTTGAGTCCCGTGGAGTCGCAGAACTCCAGGCGCGAGCAATCGACGACAAGGCGGCTGAAACCCTTGTCCAGGCAGTCGTCCAGTGGCTCACGCAACAGATCGGCGGTGTGGTGATCCAACTCACCCGCCGGAGTCACGACGGCACTGGGGCCTTCCTGCCGCACCTCCACCAGAAGCCGGCCAGACTGTGTGCTGCCGACCGTCCCGCGGTCCATGCCGTCTCTCTCTCCCGACGTCGTGACTGCTTGCTGACGCCCCCGAACACTACGCCTTCCCTACGGCCTTCGACACCCGAACATCCGCACAGAAACGGACATACCCGAACATAAAGCACTTGCGGAGGGCTTGGTGAAGCCGGTAGGGCTAGTAAGAACACAACAACCGACACGGCCGGCTTTGGAGGCGCCGCACACCGCAGTGCACGCAATTGGCTTCGGCAGCCGTATGCCGAGAACGATGGAGGACATCATGTCACCCCGGCTCGACGGATCGCGTACCCAGAAAGCGACGTCGACACCCCCTCCGGAACATCTGGATCCCATCGGCCACTCCGAGCGGGCCGTCGAGCACGACGGCGCCCTCGCCGGGCTTCCGGACATCCCCGCGTACGACGAGGTCGCCCCGGCCGACGCCCGGGCCCTGTCCAAGACCCTCTTCGAGCGCCTGGAGTCGCTGGAGGAAGGCACGCACGAGTACGCGTACGTACGCAACACGCTCGTCGAGCTCAACCTCGCGCTGGTCAAGTTCGCCGCCTCCCGCTTCCGCTCGCGCAGCGAGCCGATGGAGGACATCATCCAGGTCGGCACGATCGGCCTGATCAAGGCGATCGACCGCTTCGAACTGTCGCGGGGCGTGGAGTTCCCCACGTTCGCCATGCCGACCATCATCGGCGAGATCAAACGGTTCTTCCGCGACACCTCCTGGTCGGTGCGCGTCCCGCGCCGCCTTCAGGAACTGCGCCTGGACCTGGCCAAGGCCGGTGACGAACTGGCCCAGCAGCTCGACCGCGCGCCGACGGTGGCCGAGCTGGCCGAGCGCCTGGGCATAACGAACGACGAGGTCGTCGAGGGCATGGCTGCCTCGAACGCGTATACGGCAGCCTCGCTGGACGCCCAGCCGGAGGAGGACGACGCGGAGGGCGCGCTGGCGGACCGGATCGGTTACGAGGACCACGGGCTCGAGGGCATCGAGTACGTCGAGTCGCTCAAGCCGCTGATCGCCGAGCTGCCGCCGCGCGACCGGAAGATCCTCTCCCTGCGCTTCGTCGCGGGCATGACCCAGTCGGAGATCGGCGAGGAACTGGGCATCTCCCAGATGCACGTCTCCCGGCTGCTCTCCCGCACGCTGGTGAAGCTGCGCAAGGGGCTGACGGTCGAGGAGTGAGGGCCGGCCGTCCGGCCTGCTGTGCTGCGAAGGGGCGGCCCCGGCCGCCCCTTCGGGCTGTCGTCGCACCACGCGTCACACCACGAGTCACACCACGAGTCACATCACACGTCGCACCACGAGTCGCATCACACGTCGCACCACGAGTCGCATCACACGTCAGACCACGCGTACGCCCCTCCGCCAGACCTCGCTGACCAGCGGGACACCCGGCCGATAGGCCAAGTGCACATGGCTCGGGGCGTCCAGGAAGACCAGGTCGGCGTACGCCCCCGGCGCGATGCGGCCGACGTCCGTGCGCCGCAGGGCCGCCGCGCCGCCCGCCGTGGCCGACCAGAGGGCCTCGTCCGGCGTCATCCCCATGTCCCGTACCGCGAGCGCGATGCAGAACGGGACGGAGGACGTGAACGACGAGCCGGGGTTGCAGTCCGTGGAGAGCGCGACGGTGACTCCGGCGTCGAGCAGGCGCCGCGCGTCCGGCCAGGCGGCGCGGGTGGAGAACTCGGCGCCGGGCAGCAGCGTGGCGACCGTACGGCTGTGCGCGAGGGCGTCCACGTCGGCGTCGGTGAGGTGGGTGCAGTGGTCGGCGCTGGCCGCGTCGAGTTCGACGGCGAGCTGGACGCCGGGGCCGTGGGAGAGCTGGTTGGCGTGGATGCGGGGGTGCAGGCCCTTGGCCCTGCCCGCCGTGAGGATCGCGCGGGCCTGGTCGCCGTCGAAGGCGCCCTGCTCGCAGAAGACGTCGATCCAACGGGCGTACGGGGCACAGGCGTCGAGCATCTCGCCGGTGACGAGGTCCACGTAGGCGGCCGGGTCGTCGGCGAGTTCGGGCGCGACGATGTGCCCGCCGAGGAAGGTGACCTCGTCGGTGTGGCGGGCGGCGACGGCGAGGGCGCGGGACTCGTCGGCGGTGGTCAGTCCGTACCCGGACTTGGTCTCGAAGGTGGTGGTGCCCTGGCGCAGGGCCTCTTCGAGGTAACGGGTCAGGCCCGCCTCCAGTTCCGCGTCGCTCGCGGCGCGGGTGGCGGCGACGGTGGTGCGGATGCCGCCCGCACGGTAGGGCCGGCCGGACATACGGGCGTTGAACTCCTCGGTGCGGTCGCCCGCGAACAGCAGGTGCGAGTGGGAGTCCACGAAGCCCGGCAGGACCGCCCGGCCGCCCGCGTCGACCCGGTTGTCAGTGGCGGGTGCTTTGCTTGATTCACCGGTCCACACGACCCGGTCGCCGTCGATGACGACAGCCGCGTCCCGGACCGGGCCGAGCGGGCTTCCGTCCTGGAGGGAGGGGTCGTTGGTGACCAGCGTGGCGATGTTGGTGATGACGGTACTGGTACTGGTGCTGCCGGTGCTGGTGCTGCTGTTCATGGCGTCCTTCGCGGTCGGCGGGGTCAGGCGCGCAGGGCCGCCACGGCCCGCGCGAGCGCGTGCGGCACATCCGGTACGAGGGTGTGCGCCCCGTCGCGCACCACGTGCCGGCCGTCCACGACGGTGTGCCGGACGTCCGCCGCAGTCGCCGCGAATACGGCCGTCTCGGCGCCGAGCCGGGGCAGCGGCCCGGCCGTCCTGACCGAGTCCAGGGCGACGGTCGTCAGATCGGCGCGCAGGCCGGCCTCGATGGCGCCGGTGTCGTCCCAGCCGAGGGCCGCGTGTCCGTCGGCGGTGGCGGCGCGCAGCAGGGCGGTGACCGTCCAGTGGCCCCGGGTGCGGGTGCGCAGCCGCTCGTTCAGCTCCATGGCGCGCGCCTCGCCGAGCAGGTCGACGACGGCGTGGCTGTCGGAGCCGAGGGACAGCGGTGAGCCGGCCTTCTGGAGCGCGGCGGCGGGTCCGATGCCGTCCGCGAGGTCCCGTTCGGTGGTCGGGCACATGCAGGTGCCGGTGCCGCTGCCGCCGATCAGGGCGATGTCGTCGTCGCTCAGATGGGTGTTGTGCACGCCGGTGGTGCGCGGTCCGAGCACCCCGTGGTCGGCGAGCAGCCGGGCCGGGCTGCACCCGTGCGCCTCCTGGCAGGCGTCGTTCTCGGCGGTCTGCTCGGAGAGGTGGACGTGCAGCGGGGCCCGCCGCTTTTCGGCCCACCCGGCCACGGTCGCCAACTGCTCGGCGGGCACCGCCCGCACCGAGTGCACGGCGGCCCCGATCCGCGCGTGATCCCGTTCCTTGAGAACTGAACAGCGTGTCGCCCAGTCCTCCGCCGTCCGGTCGGAGAAGCGGAGCTGGTGCGCGGTGGGCGGCCGGCCGAAGCCGGCGGAGAGATAGCAGGTGTCGAGGAGGGTGATCCGGACCCCGGCGTCGGCGGCCGCCTCGATCAGCGCCTCGCCCATGGCGTTGGGGTCGGCGTAGGGCGTGCCGCCGGGGGCGTGGTGCACGTAGTGGAACTCGCCGACCGAGCTGACGCCGGCCAGCGCCATCTCGGCGTACGCCGCCCGGGCCAGGGCGTAGTAGGTGTCCGGGGTGAGGCGGTCGGCGACCGAGTACATCACCTCGCGCCAGGTCCAGAAGGTGCCGGAGCCCACCTGGACGGTGGAGCGCAGGGCGCGGTGGAAGGCGTGGCTGTGCGCGTTGGCCAGGCCCGGCAGGGTCAGGCCGCGCAGGATCTCGGCGCCGGGCGGCGGGGTGTCGGTCTCGGTGCGCACGGCGCGGATGCGGCCGTCCGCCACCTCGACGGCGACGCCCGGTTCGACGTGGTCGCCGAGCCAGGCGTGTTCGAGCCAGTACGTGCGCTGGGGGTCGGTCACGGGCACGCGAGTCCTTCCAGTACGTCGGCGAGGGCGAGTACCCCGGCCGTGCAGTCGTCCTCGGTGGCGGACTCGGCCGGGGAGTGCGAGACGCCGGTGGGGTTGCGCACGAACAGCATGGCGGTCGGGACGCGTCCGGCGAGGATTCCGGCGTCGTGTCCGGCGCCGGTGCCCAGGACGGGGACGCGCAGGTCCGTCCCGGTGCCGAGGATGCGGGCCAGTTCGTCGCGCAGGGCGTGGTCGAACTCGACGACCGGGGTGAAGGACTCGCGGGCCACGGTGAGGTCGACGCCGTGGGCCTCGGCGTGGTCGCGGGCCGCCTGCTCGATGCCGGCGACCACGGCGTCCAGGGTCTTGGGCCCCGCCGCGCGGGAGTCCAGCCAGCCGGACACCAGGGAGGGCACGGCGTTGACCCCGTTCGGTTCGACGGCGACCTTGCCGAAGGTGGCGACGGCGCCGGCGAGTTCCGCCGTCCGGCGGGCGGCGAGCACGGTCTCGGCGTACGGCAGCATCGGGTCGTGCCGGTCGGTGAGGCGGGTGGTGCCGGCGTGGTTGGCCTCGCCGCGGAAGTCGAACCGCCAGCGGCCGTGCGGCCAGATGGCGGAGGCGATGCCGACCGGGTCGCCGGACAGGTCCAGGGCGCGGCCCTGTTCGACGTGGAGTTCGACGAAGGCGCCGATGCGGTCGAGCCGTTCCGGGTCCGGGCCGATGGCGTCCGGGTCGTACCCGGCGGCCGCCATCGCCCTCGGGAGGGTCACCCCGTCGCCGTCGGTCAGGCGGTGGGCCTGCTCGGCGGTGAGCAGGCCGGCGGTCAGCCGGGAGCCGACGCAGGCCAGACCGAAGCGGGCGCCCTCCTCGTCGCCGAAGTTGACGATGCCGAGCGGCTTGGCGAACCGCGCTCCCCGGTGGCGCAGTTCGTCCAGCGCGGCGAAGGCGGAGACGACGCCGAGGGGGCCGTCGAAGGCGCCGCCGTCGGGCACGGAGTCCAGGTGGGAGCCGGTGACGACGGCGTCCCCGGCGGCCGGGTCACCGAGCCAGGCCCACTGGTTGCCGTTGCGGTCGGCCTCGTAGGCCAGCTGGCGGGTGACGGCCTGCTCCCGGAACCAGGCCCGGCAGTCGGCGTCGGCGCCGGTCCAGGCGAACCTGCGGTAGCCACCGGCGGCGGAGCCGCGGCCGACCGGCAGCAGCTCCGCCCACATGCGGTGGAAGCTCACGCGGTGCCGCCTTCTTGGGGGCCCCGCGGGTCGTCGCCCTCGCGCATGGGGACGCGCACGCCCTTGTCCTCGGCGACCGACTCCGCGAGGTCGTACCCGGCGTCCACGTGCCGGATGACGCCCATGCCGGGGTCGTTGGTGAGCACCCGGCGGATCTTCTCGCCGGCGAGCGGGGTGCCGTCGGCGACCGTGACCTGCCCGGCGTGGATCGAGCGGCCCATGCCGACGCCGCCGCCGTGGTGGACCGACACCCAGGAGGCGCCGGAGGCCACGTTGACCATGGCGTTGAGCAGCGGCCAGTCGGCGATCGCGTCGGAGCCGTCGAGCATCGCCTCGGTCTCCCGGTACGGGGAGGCGACGGAGCCGCAGTCGAGGTGGTCGCGGCCGATGACGACCGGTGCGGCCAGCTCACCGCTCGCGACCATGTCGTTGAACCGCTCACCGGCCTTGTCGCGCTCGCCGTAGCCGAGCCAGCAGATCCGGGCGGGCAGCCCCTGGAAGTGGACCCGCTCCCCCGCCAGCTTGATCCAGCGGGCCAGCGACTCGTTCTCCGGGAACAGCTCCAGGATCGCCTTGTCGGTTTTGGCGATGTCGGCCGGGTCGCCGGAGAGCGCGGCCCAGCGGAAGGGGCCCTTGCCCTCGCAGAACAGCGGGCGGATGTAGGCGGGGACGAAGCCGGGGAAGGCGAAGGCCCGGTCGTAGCCGGCGAGCCGGGCCTCGCCCCGGATGGAGTTGCCGTAGTCGAACACCTCGGCGCCGGCGTCCTGGAAGCCGACCATGGCCTCCACGTGCCGGGCCATGGACTCGCGGGCGCGGGTGGTGAAGCCGGCCGGGTCCTTGGCGGCGGCGTCGGCCATGTCCTCGAAGGCGATGCCGGTGGGGAGGTAGGCGAGGGGGTCGTGGGCCGAGGTCTGGTCGGTGACGATGTCGATCGGGGCGCTCCTCGCGAGGAGCCGGGGGACGAGTTCGGCGGCGTTGCCGAGGACGCCGATGGAGAGCGGTTCGCGCCGGTCGCGGGCCTCGGTGGCCAGGTGGAGGGCGTGCTCCAGGCTGTCGGCCCGTACGTCGAGGTAGCGGTGCTCGATACGGCGGTCGATGGCGCGCGGGTCGCAGTCGACGCAGAGGGCGACGCCGCCGTTCATGGTGACCGCGAGCGGCTGGGCACCGCCCATGCCGCCGAGGCCGGCGGTGAGGGTGATGGTCCCGGCGAGGGTGCCGTCGACCCCTTTGCCGATCGAGTGCAGCTTCGCGGCGACGGCGGCGAAGGTCTCGTAGGTGCCCTGGAGGATGCCCTGGGTGCCGATGTAGATCCAGGAACCGGCCGTCATCTGCCCGTACATGGTCAGGCCGAGCGCCTCCAGGCGGCGGAACTCCTCCCAGGTGGCCCAGTCGCCGACCAGGTTGGAGTTGGCGATGAGGACGCGCGGGGCCCACTCGTGGGTCTGCATGACGCCGACCGGGCGGCCCGACTGGACCAGCATCGTCTCGTCCTGCTTGAGGGTCTCCAGCGTGCGGACCATGGCGTCGAAGGAGCGCCAGTCGCGGGCCGCCTTGCCGGTGCCGCCGTAGACGACGAGCTTTTCGGGGTGCTCGGCGACCTCCGGGTCGAGGTTGTTCTGAAGCATCCGCAGGGCGGCCTCCTGCTGCCACCCCAGAGCGCTCGGCTGCGTGCCGCGCGGGGCGCGGACGGGGTGGGGTCCTGACATGACTGCCTCCTGAGGCCGGCTCCCACGGACATTACGCCTTCTATTCACATGGTTACTTCATGAATAGAGCTAGTCAATACACCGTGGGGACGGCGTCCGCGAGCCGTGAGTGTTTGGCTGGACCGCATGAGCGACGACGATGACGGCGACGACAGCGGCGAGGGTGAGCGGCGGGTCGCGCGGCGGGACGCGGCGGTCCGGGCCGCCGTGGCGCAGGGCCTGCTCGGACCGGGCACGCCCGTACTGGCCCTGCTGGACGTCACCGGCATCCGGGAGTCGGCGGCGGCGCTGCGGACGGCGTTCGCGGCGGTGACCGCGCCCGGCACGCCCGTCCTGCACGCCTTCGCGGTGAAGGCGTGTCCGCTGGTCCCGGTGCTGCGGCTGCTGCGGGACGAGGGCATCGGCGCGGAGGTGGCGAGCCCGGGTGAACTGGCGCTGGCCCGGGCAGCGGGGGTGCCGGCGGAGCGCACGGTGCTGGACTCGCCGGCCAAGACGCCCGAGGAATTGCGCGAGGCGCTGGCGCTGGGCGTCGCCGTCAACGCGGACAGTGCGCAAGAACTGGACCGCCTCGACGGTCTGCTGCGCTCCACGCGGACCGTCTCACCCCTGGGCGTCCGGGTGAATCCGCAGGTCGGTGGCGGCTCCATCGAGGCGTTGTCCACGGCGACGGCGACCTCGAAGTTCGGGGTGGCGCTGCGGGACGAGGGGGCCCGGGAGTGGCTGGTGCGGGCGTGTCTGGACCGGCCGTGGCTGACCCGGCTGCATGTGCACACCGGGTCCCAGGGCATCGCGCCGGCCCGGATGGCCGAGGGGGTGGCCGCCGTGTACGCGCTGGCCGAGGAGATCAACGGGCGCGCCGGGCGGCGGCAGGTGGACACCGTCGACATCGGCGGCGGTCTGCCGGTGAACTTCGCCTCGGAGCCGACGACGCCGACCTGCCGGGAGTACGCGCGGGCGCTGCGGGCGGCGGTGCCGGGGCTGTTCGGCGGGCGGTACGGGCTGGTGACGGAGTTCGGGCGGTCGTTGCTGGCCAAGCACGGGACGGTGGTGGCGCGGGTCGAGTACACCAAGAGCGCCGGGGGCCGGCCGGTCGCCGTGACGCACGCGGGGGTGCAGGTGGCGACGCGGACGGTGTACGCGCCGGACGCGTGGCCGCTGCGGATCGCCGCGTACGACGGGGCGGGGCGTCCCAAGGAGGGGCCGCCGGTGGTGCAGGACGTGGCCGGCCCGGCCTGTTTCGCGGGGGACCTGCTGGCGACGGGGCGGGCGCTGCCGCGCCTCGGTCAGGGGGACTACGCGGCGGCGCTGGACACCGGGGCGTACTACTTCGCGCAGCACTACGCGTACAACTCGCTGGCGCGGCCCGGAGTGTTCGGGTTCGGGCCCGCGCCGGACGGGGGCGTGGGGTTCGCGGTGGTCCGGGAGGCGCAGTCGGTGGCGGAGATCGTCGCGGAGGCGGGCGGCGGGCACGCGAACGCGCTGGTGCTTCCCGAGCCAGGGTGAGGCGATGTCTCCAAGGGGCGCTGGGAACCGCGCGCCCAGCCACCCGACCCCCGCGTCTCTGAGGAGGTCACCCCGCCGGCGTCACACCAGTGCCGCCGTCTTCCGCCGTGCCCCGCCCGGAGCGGCGTCCCCGGCCGCGATGCCGGTCCCCCGGTACGCCTTGACCGCCTTGCCCGCGGGGCGCCCGGCGCCGCGGGTCAGCCAGTCGACCCGTACCCACAGCAGCGCGTCCCCGGCCCGTTCCCGGCGGCCGAGCCACGCCGCCTTCAGCCAGAGCCCGGCCCCGCAGCCGGCCAGCAGCAGCCCGCCGGCCGCCGGGACGGCGAACGCGCTGCCCAGCGCGGCGAGGAAGGCCAGCAGCAGCCACCAGCGGTGCCCGCGACGCCAGTTGCGCGAGGTCACCGCCCGGTCCTGGAGGACGTCGTGCTTGCCGGCCCGGGCCGCCGTGCCGGCCAGCAGGGTGTACCGCTTGCGGCGGACGTACGCCACCACGCCGGCCGCGACGACGAACAGCGCCGCCCCGGCCAGGACGCCGATCCGGCGCCCGGTCACGCCGGGCACCAGTACGCCGACGCCCGCCGCGATCACGCCGAGCCACCACATCGGTGCCGCGCCCGCCCGTACCACGACGGCCACCCGGGCCAGCCCCTGTCCTCCGCGTGCCACGTCTGCCTCCCGTGCAACATCTGCCTAGCGTCCGAGGGTGTGCCACCGCACCGGGCCCGCAGATTAACGACGCAAGGTGAGACGAATCTGAGAGCGCCCACTCAGTGCCCACTCAGTGCCTACTCAGCGCCCACGCAGGGCCTACTCCACGAACAGCCCCCGGGCCGCCGCGTGGGCGTCGAACTCCTCCAGCCGTGCCTGGGCGTCCGGCAGGTCGTCGCACATGGCCTCGAGCAGCACCCGGCCGAGCAGCATCGGCGCGCAGGCGGTGTCGAAGGCCAGCCCGGTGCCGACGGCAGCGGGCAGCAGCAGGTCGGAGACCTTGGCGACGGGCGCGAAGGCGGAGTCGGCCACCGTGACGACGGTCAGCCCGGCCTCCTTCGCCGCGGCCAGGGCGTCGACGACCTCACGCGGATGGCGCGGCAGCGCGAAGCAGAGCAGCGCGCTCGCCCCGGCCCGCACGGCGCCGTCGATCCGGTCCTGGATCATCGTGCCGCCCTCGCCGAGCAGCCGGACGTCGGGGTGCACCTTGGCGGCGAAGTAGGCGAAGCCCTGCGCCTGGGCGGCGGCGGCCCGCAGGCCGAGGACGAGGAGCGGGCGGCTGGCGGCGAGGAGGCGTCCGGCGCGCCGCACCGGGCGGGGGTCGGCGAGCACCTCGGCGAGGTGCCGCAGGTTCTCGATCTCGGCCTCGACCGCCTGCTGGTACTCGTTGCTGGCCGGCGTCTCCGTCACCGGCCCGGCGGGCGCCACCTCGCGCAGATGGCGGCGCAGGTCGGGGTAGCCGTCGAAACCCAGGGCGACGGCGAAGCGGGTCACCGACGGCTGGCTGACCCCGGCCAGTTCGGCCAGCTCCACGCTGGACAGGAACGGCACGTCGGCGGCGCGCCGCACCATGCTGTGCGCGATGCGCCGCTGGGTCGGCGTCAGCCGGTGCCCCTCGAACAGCGCCTGAAGCCGCGCGGCCGGGCTGTCGGCCACGCCTCCGGCGTGCTCGCTCATGACATGCCCCCCTCCTGAGTCCGTCCTACTGAGCCCGTCCCGGGAGGTTACCGGGCCCGTCACATCCTATTCAGCAGCCCCAAACCCTGCATACAGTCATGCATCGCACCCCCGGCGCCCCACCCCGAAGACGGGGGTTACCCCCAGTGCCACGGGCACCCCCGCTCCGTAGCGTGAACGGCATGACGGGAATGGACGCGCGCGACGCCGACCTCAAGAAGGAACTCGACGCGACCCTGCGGGCCCGCAGGGAACTGGGCGAGGACTACGACTCCGCGCTGGTGGAGTCGTTCCTGGAGAAGGTGGACCAGCGGATCGACGGCGCCGTCGAGCGCCGGGTGCGCCGGCAGTTCGCCGAGCAGCAGATGGTGTCGGCCCGGGACTCCCGGGCTCCGAGGGCCACCGACTCCTGGGGCGAGCGTTTCGGCTTCGGTGTCGTCTCGCTGGTCCTGGCCGTCCCGCTGTCCGCGATCGGCGGGGGCGTCGCCGACCTGCCGGGGCTGCTGGTCGCCTGGGCCGGCATCGTCGGGGTGAATGTCGCCCAGGCCGCCCGGACCAACCCGGGGCTGTTCCGCGGTCGCCGCGACGACGACTGACCAGAACCTCTGGGGAAAGACGGGGAAAGACGGGGAAAGATCATGCGCGGGGACCGCCGCACCCCCGTTGCCGGGGGGCGGGACGACGGCGGTCCCCGCGAGGGACGCGGTGCCGGGTCAGGGACCGGGCGGTGCGCGTCCTGGCGTCCATGGAGGTCCGGGAGCCGCTCCGGAGGTCCTTGGCGCCGTTCGGTGCCGGCCTGGCGGGGAGCCGCTCCCGCCCTGCCGACATCCCCTAATGTGCCGGACCTGTGTTAAGCGTGTGCTGCGTCAACGTGACGCCCTCGTACCAGTTGGCGAAGGATGGAAAACCCGAGGTCCACCGCGAGTTCGCCGTCGCCGCCCGCCGTTCACCGCACGTTTTCTGCCACTTCGCCGTACCGGCCGGGAAGACCGGCTACTTCGCCGTACCGGCCGGGAGGGCCGGCTACTCCGCCGTACCGGCCGGGAAGACCGGCTACTCCGCCGTACCGGCCGGGAAGACCGGCTACTCCCCCGCACCAGCCGGAAGAGCCGGCCTACTCCCCATACCGGCCAGGAAGACCGGCTACTTCGCCGTACCGGCCAGGAAGGCCAGCAGGTCCTGCCGGCTCACCACCCCGGTCGGCCGGCCCTCGACCAGGACGATCGCCGCGTCGGCCGCGCCGAGCACGCTCATCAGGTCGGCGACCGGCTCCCCGGAGCCGACCTGCGGCAGCGGCGCCGACATGTGCCGCTCCAGCGGGTCCTGAAGCGAGGCCCGCTGGGCGAACAGGGCGTCCAGCAGTTCCCGTTCCACCACCGAGCCGACCACCTCGGCGGCCATCACGTCCGGATGTCCCGCGCCGGGCTTGACGATCGGCATCTGCGAGACGCCGTACTCGCGCAGCACCTCGATGGCCTCGCCGACCGTCTCCTCGGGGTGCATGTGGACGAGGGAGGGGATGGAGCCGCCCTCCTTGTGGTTCAGCACGTCCCCGACCCGGGCGCTCGGGCCGGAGTCCTCCAGGAAGCCGTAGTCGGCCATCCACTCGTCGTTGAAGATCTTCGACAGATAGCCGCGCCCGCTGTCCGGCAGCAGCACGACGACCACGTCGTCCTCGGTCAGCGGCTCGGCGACGCGCAGTGCGGCGACCACCGCCATGCCGCAGGAGCCGCCCACCAGCAGGCCCTCCTCCTTGGCCAGGCGCCGGGTCATCTGGAAGGAGTCCTTGTCGGAGACGGCGACGATCTCGTCGGCCACCTCGCGGTCGTAGGCGGTCGGCCAGAAGTCCTCGCCGACGCCTTCGACCAGGTACGGGCGGCCCGAGCCGCCGGAGTAGACCGAGCCCTCGGGGTCGGCACCGATGACCTTCACCCGGCCGTCGCTGGCGTCCTTGAGGTAGCGGCCGGTGCCGGAGATGGTGCCGCCGGTGCCGACGCCGGTGACGAAGTGGGTGATCCGCCCCTCGGTCTGCTTCCACAGCTCGGGTCCGGTCGAGTGGTAGTGGGAGAGCGGGTTGTGCGGGTTGGAGTACTGGTCGGGCTTCCAGGCGCCGGGCGTCTCACGGACCAGCCGGTCGGAGACGTTGTAGTAGGAGTCCGGGTGCTCCGGGTCGACGGCGGTGGGGCAGACGACGACCTCGGCGCCGTACGCGCGCAGCACGTTGATCTTGTCCGTCGACACCTTGTCGGGGCAGACGAAGACGCACTTGTAGCCCTTCTGCTGGGCCACGATGGCCAGGCCCACGCCGGTGTTGCCGCTGGTCGGCTCGACGATGGTGCCGCCGGGCCGCAGTTCGCCGCTCTGTTCGGCGGCCTCGATCATGCGCAGGGCGATGCGGTCCTTCACCGAGCCGCCCGGATTGAAGTACTCCACCTTGGCCAGGACGGTGGCCCTGATGCCCTTGGTCACGCTGTTGAGCCGCACCAGCGGGGTGTTGCCGACGAGGCTGATCATCGAGTCGTGAAATTGCACCGTTGTCTCCGGATGCCGCGAAAAGTCTGGTGGTGATGGTTGTGCCGGTCAGCCTATGGCCTGCCGTTCCCGCGCCGCTCCGGGACGGCCGCGGACGAGCCCCGGCAGCGCCGTGGAGAACCCCGGAGCGGTCGTTCACTCCCCGTTGAGATTGGGCAACGGTCCGTACCGGGCAAATAAGGGATGTACGGCTCGTGAGGAGGTGGCGGCGGCGCATGACGAGCATGTCGAGGGCGAGGGTGGCCCGGCGGATCGCGGCCGGCGCGGCATACGGCGGCGGCGGCATCGGACTGGCCGGCGCGGCGGCGCTCGGTCTGCTGCTGGCGGAGGTGCAGCTGGCCAGGCGGCGGGTGGGCATCGGTACGCCCACCCGGGTACCGAACGCGGAGGGACTGTACGGCGCGGCCTTCCCCGCGGCCGGTGCGCCCCCGCTGCGGCTGGTGATGCTGGGCGACTCCACGGCGGCCGGGCAGGGCGTGCACCGGGCCGGGCAGACGCCGGGCGCGCTGCTGGCGTCGGGCCTGGCGGCGGTCGCCGAGCGCCCGGTGGAGCTGCGCTCGGTCGCGCTGCCGGGGGCCCGCTCGGACGACCTGGACCGGCAGGTGGCGCTGGTGCTGGCCGCTCCGGTGCGGCTGCCGGACGTCTGCGTGATCATGATCGGCGCCAATGACGTGACGCACCGGATGCCGGCCACCCGTTCGGTGCGCCATCTGGCGGGGGCGGTACGGCGGCTGCGCACGGCCGGCGCCGAGGTGGTCGTCGGCACCTGTCCCGACCTCGGCACCATCGAACCGGTCCGGCAGCCGCTGCGCTGGCTGGCCCGGCGGACCTCGCGGCAGCTGGCGGCGGCGCAGACCATCGGGGTGGTGGAGCAGGGCGGGCGCACGGTGTCGCTGGGCGATCTGCTGGGCCCGGAGTTCGCCCGCAATCCGCGGGAGATGTTCGGCCCCGACAACTACCACCCCTCCGCGGACGGCTACGCCACCGCCGCGATGGCGGTGCTGCCGACGGTGTGCGCGGCGCTCGGCCTGTGGCCGGCCGAGGAGGAGCGTCCCGACGCCCTGCGGCGCGAGGGTTTCCTGCCGGTGGCACGGGCGGCGGCGGAGGCCGCGAACGAGGCGGGCACGGAGGTCGCGGCGGCGATGCCGACCGGGCCGCGCGGGCCGTGGGCGCTGCTCAAGCGGCGCCGGCGGCGCCGGGTGTCGGAGACGGAGCCGGAGCACACGGCGCAGCCGTCGTAGCGCCCACTCGTAGCGCCCGCCCCGGTGGCACCCCTACCGAAAAAAGCAAGCGCTTAGTAAATTGCGTCCAGGGTCACACCGCCGTACCCGTGACCCGACCCCTACGTACGGGTAACTTCCCAGGGAGTCCAGCCACCCGTACGCGAACGCCAATGGAGCCGTGATGCCCGAAGCCGTGATCGTCTCTGCCGCCCGCTCCCCCATCGGCCGCGCCGGCAAGGGCTCCCTCAAGGAGCTGCGCCCCGACGACCTGGCCGCCACGATCGTGCAGGCCGCCCTCGCCAAGGTCCCCGAGCTGGATCCGAAGGACATCGACGACCTGATGCTCGGCTGCGGCCTGCCCGGCGGCGAGCAGGGCCACAACCTGGGCCGGATCGTCGCCGTGCAGATGGGCATGGACCACCTGCCGGGCTGCACCGTCACCCGGTACTGCTCCTCCTCCCTCCAGACCAGCCGGATGGCGCTGCACGCCATCAAGGCCGGCGAGGGCGACGTCTTCCTGTCGGCCGGCGTGGAGATGGTCTCCCGGTTCGGCAAGGGCAGCTCCGACGGCCTGCCCGACACGCACAACCCGCTGTTCGCCGACGCCGAGGCCCGCACCGCCGCCGTCGCCCAGCAGGCGGGCACCAGCTGGCACGACCCGCGCGAGGACGGCCTGCTGCCCGACCCGTACATCGCGATGGGCCAGACCGCCGAGAACCTGGCCCGCGCCAAGGGCGTCACCCGGCGCGAGATGGACGAGTTCGGCGTCCGCTCGCAGAACCTCGCCGAGGAGGCCATCAAGAACGGCTTCTGGGAGCGCGAGATCACCCCGGTCACGCTGCCCGACGGCACGGTCGTCAGCAAGGACGACGGCCCCCGGGCCGGCGTCACCCTGGAGGGCGTCCAGGGCCTCAAGCCCGTCTTCCGCCCCGACGGCCTGGTCACCGCCGGCAACTGCTGCGCGCTCAACGACGGCGCCGCCGCCCTGGTCATCATGAGCGACACCAAGGCCCGCGAGCTGGGCCTGACCCCGCTGGCCCGGATCGTCTCCACCGGCGTCTCCGGCCTCTCCCCCGAGATCATGGGCCTCGGCCCGGTCGAGGCCAGCAAGCAGGCCCTTCGGCGGGCCGGGCTGGCCATCGACGACATCGACCTGGTGGAGATCAACGAGGCGTTCGCCGCCCAGGTGATCCCCTCCTACCGCGAGCTGGGCATCCCGCTGGAGAAGCTGAACGTCAACGGCGGCGCCATCGCGGTCGGCCACCCGTTCGGCATGACCGGCGCCCGCATCACCACCACGCTCATCAACTCCCTCCAGTGGCACGACAAGCAGTTCGGCCTGGAGACGATGTGCGTCGGCGGCGGCCAGGGCATGGCGATGGTCGTCGAGCGCCTCAGCTGAACCCTCCGTAGCGTCTCGGGGACCCCTGGTCATCCCCGGCCCGGAGCCCTGGAATCCCCAGGGTTCTGGGCCGTTTTGTGACCCAATCTCCCCCAGGATGTGACCTATCTCCCTCGCCCCGGAGATTTACGCAGGTCAGCCCAGCCCCACCGACCCCGCCGGGGCCCAAAGTCCTGTCCGTTTCGTGACGTTACGCACTGACAGCGGGATAGTCCGCCCTTCAAGCTGATGTAGGAAGTCGGGGGTCGACTTTGAACCGGGAGTACGTCAGTGAGCGCCACATCGATCGCCCTGCTGCTCACCACGGCAGCCACCGGCGCCGTGGGCGTCGCGGTCCTGCGCAGCGTGCTGGTGCTGCGCCGCCAGGTCGCGGCCCTGCACACCGAACTGGCCGAGAGCCGCGCCGCGGCGCTGCGCGGCCGGGTGCCCGCCGCCCGCGCCGCGGCCGACACCGACGAGATACGCGCCGCGGTCGCCGAGGCGCTGGCCGAGGAACGCGAGCGGGAGCTGGCCGAGGCCCGCGCGTTCTGGGCCGCGCAGGAGAGCCGCGACGTCTCCGACGCCCCGCTGCTGCTGGGCCTCGCCGACAGCGAACCGTTCCTGCCGCACCCGGCCGACCTGGCCGCCCTCGCCGACCTGGAGCCGGTGCCGGAACCGGGCGCCGAGGCCGACGAGCCGGCCGCCGAACCGGTCGACTCCGCCGAGCTGGCCGCGGCCCGCCGTCGGCACCCCTCGCACCCGGACTTCGTGCCGAACCCGTCCCCGGTGGTCAACGACCACGAGCGCACCGTCACCGCCCTGGAGGAGCTGGCGGCCGGCCGGGTCGAGCTGGCGGACGTCCGGCCGGGCCCGCTGGGCACCCTCGACGTCTACGTCTTCGCCGACGGGACCACGCTGTGCATGACCCCGGGCCACCGCGAGACCGCGGAACGCCTGGCCGCCGCCCTGCGCGCGGGCCGCACCCCGGTGCTGCTCGGCGGCTCCGGCGTCTCCGGCGCCTACGCGCTGACCTTCGCCTGCGGCGAGGAGAGCGTGTACGTACTGGCCGACCGGGTCATCGCGTCCCTCTAGACGCTCCTGGCGCCGACTCCTGGACGCTCCTGTCGCCGACTCGCTGGACAATTCTGGCGCCGACGCTCCAGACACTCCCCGCGCCGACTCCCCACACAGCCCTGGCGCCGGGGCTCACACCCCGGCGCGTTTCTGCGCCTCGGCCACCAGCCGCACCGCCTCCGCCACCTCCGCCTCGCTCTCCAGTACGAGCGCCAGGTCGTGCCCGGCGACGGTGATCTGGTCGGCGGCGGCGAACATGCCGGCGTCCGGCATCACCCGGGGCTCGGCGGCCGGATCCTCGGCCAGCTGGGCCCGCCGGGACAGCTCCCTGGCCAGCTCCAGCGCCTCGGCCGCGGCGCCCCGTTGCAGCCTGCTCTGCGGGGCGGCCCGCAGCCGGTCGGCGAAGTGCTCCAGCGCACCGGTCAGAGGTGTCGTATCAGCCACGGCGTGAGCGTACGCGGCCCTCCGGGACTGTTGCCAACGGGCGAACGCTCAGGCACGGTGACCTGAAGGACCGGCTTACATCCCCTGCGTCCGGAGGCGCCGATGTCCCATGTCCTCTCCGAGGAGACCCATCGCAACCTGCTCGCCCGCATCCCCCACTGCACCGGTCGTGCGGTCTCCGACTGGCTGCGCACCGTCGAGGAAGGCCCGGCCCTCTTCCGCTTCGAGGAGAAGGTCAGCTGGCTGAGGCACGAGCACAATCTCGCCTACGGCCACGCCAAGGCGATCGTGCACGAGTACGACCTCAGAAGGGCCGCGCGCAAGCTGCTCTGAAGGCGCCTGGACCCGCTGCCTGAATAGGCGAAGGGCCCCGGGCGACGCGCGCCCGGGGCCCTTTCCAGCAACCTGTGTCAGTCGCTGCTGTTGAGGATCGCGATGAGCCGCAGGAACTCCAGGTACAGCCACACCAGCGTCAGGGTGAGGCCGAAGGCCGCGAACCAGGCCTCGTTGCGCGGAGCGCCGTAGGCGATGCCGTCCTCGACCTGCTTGAAGTCCAGGGCGAGGAAGCAGGCGCCGAGGACGACGCCGATGACACCGAAGAGGATGCCGAGGCCGCCGCTGCGGAAGCCGAGGCCGTCACCGCCGCCGAAGACGGCGAACAGCATGTTCACCATCATCAGCGCCACGAAGCCGAGCGAGGCCGCCATCACGAAGCCGACGAAGCGGCGGTTGACGCGGATCCAGCCGGCCTTGTAGGCCACCAGCACGGCGGCGAAGGTCGCCATCGTGCCGATCACCGCCTGCATGGCCGCGCCGTCGGCGATGCGGTTGTCGACCACGCTGGAGACGACGCCGAGGAACACGCCCTCGAACGCCGCGTAGGCCAGGATCAGCGCCGGCGTGGGCGTCCGCTTGAAGGACTGGACCAGCGCCAGCACCATGCCGATCAGGGCGGCGCCGATGGCGATGCCGTAGGACCTGCCGATGTTGGCGTCGTCGACCGGCAGCAGCGCCCAGGAGAGCGCGGCGGTGACGATGAGCACACCGAGCGTGGAGCCGGTGCGCAGGACGACGTCGTCGATGGTCATCCGGCCGGTGGCGGCCGGCGCCTGCGGCGGAGCGCCGAGGTCGGTCTGGGCGTACGGGTTCTGCGCGTACGGGTTGCCGGTCGGCTGGGCGTACGGGTTGGCCTGCGTGGCGACGGCGGGTCCCCCGGCCTGCGGCGCGGTGTTGAAGCCCGCGTAGCCGTTGTCGCGGCTGAACCCCCGTCGCGAGAAGACCGGGTTTCTGCTCCTCATTTCACTCCTCCATGGCCATCGTGCGTGGCCTTGGCTCAAGAGTAATAGAACGGCAAAGGAATGACCCTAGTGCTTGGGGAGGATCTTTCCCTCGTCCTGCCGGAGAACACGCTGTCCGTCCAGGTGATTCCCCTCACTGGCCGCCGTTCAGAAGAGGAAGCCGGTGTACGCCTCGGCGAGGTCCCGCTCGGCGGCCCGGGAGCCGGCGATCCGCTCCAGCCGGGCCAGCTGGAGCCGGCCGTCGAAGCCGGTGGCGTCGGGGGCGCGGTGCAGCAGGGTCGTCATGTCGTAGGAGAACCGCTCGGCCTGCCAGACCCGGCGCAGACAGGTGGCGGAGTAGGCGTCGAGGAGTTCGTCGGAGCCGGTGGCGCGCCGGTGGGTGAGGGCCCGCGCGAAGGTGACGACGTCGCCGACGGCGAGGTTCAGGCCCTTGGCGCCGGTCGGCGGCACGATGTGGGCGGCGTCGCCGGCCAGGAAGAGGCGCCCGTGCCGCATGGGCTCATGGACGTACGACCGCATGGGTGTGACGGACTTCTGGGTGATCGGCCCGCGCTCCAGCCGCCAGTCGTCGGCGGTCTCGAACCGCCGCTCCAGCTCGTCCCAGATCTCCTCGTCCGCCCACTTCTCGGCGTCCGTGCCCGCGGGCACCTGGAGGTAGAGGCGGGAGACGGACGGGGAGCGCATGGACAGCAGGGCGAACCCGCGCTCGTGCCGGGCGTAGACCAGTTCGTCGTGCGAGGGGGCGATGTCGGCGAGGATGCCGAGCCAGCCGAACGGATACGTACGCTCGAACGTGCGCGCTATTCGCTCGGGTATCGCCTTGCGGGCGACCCCCCAGAAGCCGTCGCAGCCGACGACGTACTCGCACTCCAGCACGTCCTCGACGCCGTCCCGCCGGAACCGCACCCGCGGGCTCTCGCCCTCGGCCCCCTCCACGGCCAGCGCCTCCGTCTCGAACAGCAGCGGGCCGCCGTCCTCCGACTGGAGGGCGATGAGGTCCTTGCAGACCTCGGTCTGCGCGTACACCATGACCGACCGCCCGCCGGTCAGCGCCGGGAAGTCGACCCGGTGCCGGCGCTTGCCGAACCGCAGTTCGATGCCGTCGTGCCGCAGCCCCTCCCGGTCCATGCGCCCGGCCGCGCCGGCCGCGCGCAGCACGTCCACCGTGCCCTGCTCCAGGATTCCGGCCCGCTGCCGCCGCTCGACGTAGTCCCGGTCACGGCTCTCCAGGACGACCGAGTCGATCCCGGCGTTGTGCAGCAGCCGGGCGAGCAGGAGTCCGGCCGGGCCGGCCCCGATGATGCCGACGGTGGTGCGCATCGGTCGTTCCCTTCGATTGGCGTCATTGCCGATATCTGATGCGAGACGCGGTGTTCGCCTGGTGAAATTTCTTTCACCGATCGCTGAGGTGAGTTTCCGACCGGAAACGGCTGGTGTCAACGGGTGGACGACGGCGCCCTGGCCGCGCGCCCCGGGAGCAGCAGCAAGGGGAAAGCGCCGCACAAGGGAGAAAGTGCCCGGAGCCGGACTTGAACCTGACCCGGCACCCCTTCTGACCTGCGGCGATCCTCTGACCTCGTCGCATGCGCCCGGATCTTCACGCATCCCCCCGCATCGGCCCGCTACGCAACGGGGTGGTGCGCCAACTGGCGCACGCTCTGGCGCACCCCCGTAAAGCCCTGCTAGGACGTGCGAGACGGAGCACATGAGCACCGCTCGTGTCTCAGCCATTCACCGAACAATCTTGGCCGGTTCCATCCCGGGAGTGCATCCATGCGGCGAAGGGCGCCGAAAAGACGGTGGGCCCGGCATTAGGTCTGCCGGGCCCACCTCGCGAGTCCGGCGCCTCGCTGCGGAGCAAGGGTTGCCGGACTCGCTCAGCGGCTCTGGTCCTGCCTGCGGAGCAAGGGCCAGGGCCGCCCCACCGCACACGGGGGCACGGCGAGTCATTCCCAAAGTCAACCGGTTCTTCGGGCAACTATCTTGCACACAGGAGTCCGGTTTTCGGGAAAGGTTCGAAATACCGGCCCGCGTTCCCAAGCATGCCAAGGTCATGCAGCCGGACGTCCGTTCGCCCCCGCATCCTTACGGCTGGCTGAACCGTCAGCCCTCCTCGGGCAGCAGCCGGTCAGGCGCCGACGAGCTTGGCGAGGAAGTCGGCGTTGGCGCCCACGTCGTGGCCGAGGACGACGGAGTGGTGCGTCATCGCGCCCAGGCGCCGCGAGACCTCCTGCCGCACGCTGGTGGAACCGCCGCCGTCGACGGCCAGGAGCGCGAAGACGTCCGGGTACCGGTCCTCGGTCTTGCCGCTCATGAAGTCGTCGTCACTCAACGTCCGGACGGTGTTCTCCTCGGCCGGGGTGGCGCCCGCCTCGATGCGGGGGAAGATGAGTGCGGCGGCGCCTCCCCCGGTGGCCAGGGGAACGCTGAACCAGCGCTCGAACTGGTCGGGGAAGACCTGTGCCTTCATCTCCGTTCCGCCCTCCTTCCACAGTGGCTTGCGGTCGCCCGCGAGGAGCGCGGCCGTCACCTGCTCATGCTGCGTCGGGTGGAGCTGCTCGCCGCCGCGCAGCCGCTCCTGCGCGACGTCGAACCACTTCAAGGCGTCGAGGAGGCCCAGGCCGATCGCGGCAGCCGACGGCCACGGCAGGACGTCGACACCGGCGTCCTCGTCGGGGCGGACGAAGACCCGGTCGTTGGCGAGAAGGCGGAGGCCGTGGCGGGCAGCCAGGGCGAGGGCCGTGGTCGTCTTGCCCGCCCCCTTGCTCCCGAAGGTCAGGAGGGCCCGGCCGTCCTGGTCGACGACGGCGGATGCGTGCAGCACAGCCCACCCGTCCCGCAGCAGGATGCCGCGCACGACCTCACGGGCGAGGCGGGCGGTCGCCGTGGCGACGGCCTCGCTGTCGCAGCCGATGATGTGCAGCTGGCTCCTGCCCGGTTCGGATCGGTAGGCGAGCCGCTGTTCCGGGCAGACGGCGCGGAACACGCCGGCGGAGACGTCGCGGGTCACGAGGAGCTGGGCCTTGGCGTACTCGACGCTGGTATGCGGCTCCTGCGTCACCGCGTACGCCAGGTCGTCGTACCGGTCGCTGTCGACGTTGGCGATGACCACCGACCCGGCGCAGATGCTCTCTGCGTCCACGGTGGTGGCGTTCCACCACTGCCCGAAGTAGCGGGCCGTCCAGTCGGTGACGGCCTTGTCGGTGGACACGATGGTCGCGGTCGCACTGGCGACGTCCAGGCGTACGGCGTGAGGGGTCACGAGTTTCTCCCTGTGGGAAGCGGCTGGGTGGGGATGCCGCGCACGGCCCTGTAGGCGTCGCGGAGCTTGATGCGGGCGGCCTCCAGTTGACGAGTCTCGGAGTCGTCGAGCAGAGGCATGCACGGTAGGGGCTGGCCCTGGGTGAACCGCAACGGCATTCCGAGGAAGCCGTCACCAAACGGCGCGGACAGCTCGGTGGACCCGTCCTCCACGCCAAGGGCCAGGCGGAGGGCAGACGCCACGGCACCGGCTGGTCCGTGCTTGGTTCGGCCGATGCCGCTGCTGATCCGGCCGGGCCGGACAACGAGTTCGTCACGTACCTCCTGAAGAGGTACCGGGACGGGATGGCCGTTGACGGTCGTCGACGAGGCGCACACCACAGCGGCGTCGCCGTGCTCGCCGATGACGTGTCCGCGCACGGCATGCAGCGGCACGCCCAGGAGGCGGGCGAGGGTGGACCGGTAGCGGGCTGTGTCGAGGCTTGAGCCAATGCCGAACACGCGGGTGCAGCCGGACTCTTCGGCGAAGAGCCGAGTCATCAGGTCGACCGGGTTCGTCACCACCAGCACAGTGCCCTGGTAGCCGGCGAGCTGCGAGGCCAGCGCCCGCATCAGGGGCGTGTTTGCCTGCACGCCGCCCATGCGGACGTCGGTGGCACGAGCGTTGTAGAACGAGGCCCGCGCAGTGACGACCACGGCGTCACAGTTCCGCAGGCCGGCGGCCGTCGCGGTGGACGCGTGGACCGTCGAGCGCAGGGCTGTGCGCATGTCGGTGAGGTCGTCTGCAAGTGCCGCTGCCTGCTCGTCGGTGCGTCCGGTCACGAGGATCCGACTGCACAGCCTGGCGGTCACCAGTACGCCGCCGACGGCTTGCGCTACAGCGCCCGTGCCGACGATCCCTACGGCCACGTCGCGGCCCGTCATGACGCGACCGCCATCGCTTCGTCGAGCGCGAGGTCCCACGCGTCGGATCGGGCGGGGTCCCTGGCCAGATCGGCGCTGACCGTGTCGATGAGGCGGCAGACCGGCGCGGCCCGCTCGATGAGCGTCAGCCCCAAGGGTGGCAGCGGCAGGGCGGCCGGGGCCGACAGGTAGGTCGTGAGGATGTTCAGAGCGTCCATCAGCCACAGCGTCAGCAGGTGCCGCAGCCACGCCTTCCGGTCCCTGGCGGACATCTGCGCTACCCGGGTCACCGCGAACACGGTGAAGCCGTCGAGGATCTCGCGAGTCGTCGTCGCGTCAGGTCGGCGGGCGATGAGGACCAGGATCATGCGGCTGAGCAGCTTGGCCACGTCGACCATGGGCGCCGCCCGCATCAGGCCGGGATCGAGCAGCACCGGCCGGCCGGTCGCCCCGTCGGGGAAGACGACGTGTTCCGGCTTCAAGTCGCCATACACCAGCGTCGTGCCCACGGGAGCAGGCAGGCCCATACGCAGATGCCGCAGCCGCTCGACGCTGAGGCGTACCAGCGCCGCCAGTTCCGCGTTCGTCTCTGGGGTGCAGCGCTCCGCGCCGAGCCGCTCGATGTAGGCCGCGCCGGACAGCCCGTTGAACTTCCGCTGGAAGGTGCCCGCGATGCTGCGCTCGCCGATGACGCCAGCCGGGTCGAGGCGGCGCGCGGCACCGGCCTGGTGGAGCGGGCGCAGTTCGTGGAACGCGAGGGCCAGCAGCTCAGCGGTGTCGCTCGGGCGAACGAGCAGCAGGTCGGCCAGCGACGGGCCGGTGACGGGTTCGGTGAAGAGGACGCCCTGGGCGAGGCCGGCGACCGCGCACACGCGGGGCCGGTCGAGGCCGGCGAGGAGCCGCAACTGAGCGGCTTCGCGCTGGAGCAGCCCGTCAGGCTGCTGCACAAACGCCTGTTGTTCCTCCAGCACTGCGGGCCAGGGGCCGCGGGCGCCTCGGAGGAGCGAGACGAGGGAGACGCCGAGCAGCGAGGTTTTCGCGTACAGGATGCGCTCGCCGACTCGGGTGCGGTGTACGTAGCCGGTGACGCTGGGGACGTGGCACTCCAGCTCGACGGGCGCGGTGGGCCATATCTCGGCTGCGGCGCGGTGGATGAGCGCGGCAGCGTGGACGAAGACGTCGACCACGCGAGGTGGGGTCTGTCTGTCCTGTGCCGGAACGGCTGGGACGCTGGTGATCACAGGCGCCTCCTCGGGCTGCCAGTTGTCTGTGACATGAGGTCCGGCCGCCCGTGGAGGAAGCGGACGGCCGGAGGGGTCCCGCCGCTGCGGTCACGTCATGCACCGACGGGACGTTCTCGAGTGCGCGTCAGCGCTGCGCGGCCACGCCCGCGACGAGGAACGCGGCGACAGCGATCACTATCAGGACGCAAACGGCCTGCGAGACACGTCCGTAGGGCTCCTGTGCAGAGGAGACCGGCGACTCGACCGGCGGGGGCATCTCCAGCTCGGCCCACACCCGCTTGCCCCACCGGAGTTGCTCCGAGCTCCAGCGCGCGGCCACCGCGTCCACGAGGATCAGGCCGCGCCCGTGGTCCTTCTCGTCGTCGGCGCGCTGCACGACGGGGAGGTCCCGGCTGCGGTCGAAGACGGCGACCCTCAGCGCCGTGTCGCTCAGCCGGTACAGGGTCACCCGGAAGTGGTCGGCCCGCGCGTGTCGCACGGTGTTCGAGGTCAGTTCGGAGACGACGAGTTCCGCCGCGTCGGCGAGCTCCGGCATCTTCCAGTCCATCACCGCGTCGGTGACGAACCGGCGGACAGCGGGCACGGATGCCGGTTCCCGGCGGAAGACGTCGCTCACGCCGCGCGTGCCGTCCGTCTCCTCCCGGTAGGTGGGCGTGAGGCGGCGGCGCCGCAGCGCCTCACGCACCGCCCCGTCCCCCCGCGACGGCCCGGTACCGGGCGTGCATCACCAGCTGCATGACGGCACTGGGCGAGCACAGCATGCCCGGCCCGTCCATCTCCACCAGCCAGTACCGGCGGCCGTCCGGCTGCACGCCCGGCACCGGCACACCGATGTAGGTATCGGCGCCCGCGATGTCCGTGTCCGGCACCCGCCAGGTGCGGCCGGTCGAACCGGGGACGAGGAAGTACACACTGTGCGCCGTCTGATCGAGGAAGGCTGGCCCGCCCAGTAGCGCCTGGGACAGGTACTCGCCGATCTGCTGCCTGTCCTCCGTGCCGGCGGCGGCCTCGATGAGGACGAGCGGGTCCCGGACGACGGTAAACAGCGTGCCGCACCGCAGCAGCGCGACGCCGTGCGCCGCCCATTCCTCCCGCGCCTGCTGTATGTCCGGGGCCGCCATCAACAGCCAGGTCGACGCCGCGAAATCCCGTACGGCGCGGGTGTGTACGAGGATCCCTCCCGTCGGCCCGTAGTGCTCCAGTTCATCGCCGTGTCCGGCGGTGCTGTCTTGCTCCATCTCGACGCCCCCAAGCGGCCGTCTCGCGTTCGTGATTACAGCGAGTACACCGAGGCATACAGTGGGAGGTGTAGCCCCCGGAGCCGGAAACTGGTTTACCGGGTTTAACGCCCTGCTTGGGAGGGTGATCCGAGTGACTATTCACTCCTGCGCGCCCGACGATGCGCTCAGAGAGGCCCTGCGGGAAGCGGGGATGACGTACCAGCAGCTCGCTGACGACGTCCGGCGCATCGGCGCATTAGCCGGTCACGACCTCCGGACGAACAAGTCCGCGGTGGCGCACTGGGTGGCCGGCAGCAAGGAGCCCGCATCCGAAACCGCGTCGTACATTGTGGAGGCGATCAGTCGCCGTCTCGGCCGTCAACTCCGGCCATCGGACCTGGGGTTCAGTGCCCCGGACACGGACCAGCCCCAAGCCCTGCTTGGGTTGGGCTTGGGGCCAGATGCGATCGACATTCTACGGCGAATTGGGGAGGCCGACATCAACCGCCGGAAGATTCTGACCACCGCGGCGTACAGCGTTGCTGCCGCCGCGCTCCCCCTGTCGCACGCCCAGGCCGCGGAGGCACAGCAACGCGCCGAGACCGCACGCGGGCGCATGATCGGGGACTCCGACATCGACACCGTCCGCGCCATGCTCCGCGCGTTCACGTCCATCGACGAGCGCCAGGGCGGCCGGCACGGGCGCTCCGCCGTCGTGCAGTACCTCCGCTCCGACGTCGCCGACATCGTGCACGGCCGGTTCGCGAAGGAGTCCCTCCGCGCCGACGCGCTGACCGCCGCGGCGAGCGTCAGCTTCCTCGCCGGATGGAAGGCGTACGATGCCGGCGAGCACGGCCTGGCCCAGCGCTACTACCTCCAGACGCTCGCCCTGACCCGCGAGGCCGGCAACCCGCTGCACACGGCTTGGGTGCTGCGGATCATGGCCCACAACGGCATGGACATCCAGTGCCCGGAGCACACCCTCGACCTCGCGGACGCCGCGCTCAGCCTCGCCACCGGCCGCGCGGCGCCCGGCATGCTGTCGGTCTTCGTCGTCTGCCGCGCCCGCGCCCTCGCCAACGCGAGGAGGGGCCCGGAGGCCGTCGCGGAGATCCGCCGCGCACAGGACCTCGCGACGCGCGGTGAGGACGAGGTCATGCCGTACTGGACCGCCCTGCACGGCCCGCCCCGGGCATCGGTCGGCAGCCACGCGGCGAAGACCTTCCGCACGCTGCGTGACCACCGCAACGCGGAACGGCAGTACGCCATCGCCGGACGCGGCTACAGCAGCCACGACACCGGCCTGCACCGCATCACCGCCCTGTCTCTCGCCTCGCAGGGCGGGGAACAGGCGGCACAGGGGCACCTGGAACAGGCGTGCGGGACATGGGGGCAGGCCCTCGGGTACTTCGAGGGCGTCTACTCCGACCGCGCGGTGAAGCAGATCGCCAGCATCCGCCGGCAGCTCGCGGTCTTCGATCGGCGCGGAGTCGGCGCTGCCGCGGAGCTCGATGAGCGGGCCCGCAGCTGGCAGCTCACCTACGCGTAGACCCGGCTGTCAGTGCCGGGCAGTACCTTTACAGGCAGGTCCCGGCACTTCCCTGCCGTCTGGCACGACACTGGCGAGACCCGGACCGGGGATGTCAACCGCCTCGGCAAGAAGTACAACGAGGGCCAAACCGACCCACGCGATCGCAGCCGATCAGGTCGCTGGCATGCCCGAAGAGGTGTGCCAGGGACGCCGGCAAGCTGAAGTGCATGATCCAGGGCATCGAAGACCGAGTCCGAAGATACAAGAACGCACACTGGTGGATTCACAACGGCCGCGGCCGGATCGTCACCAAGAGCGGCCAGGCCCTCGCGGACGCCGTCCTGGAGACGGGTTCTCTCGACTGGCTCCGCACCGCCCTCGGCGAAACGAAGCGCTGACCGAAGCCGACCGGCCGTACCCCCTGACGGCCCCGTAGGGCCATTGTCACTGGTCACGTAGGGTGACAGTGATGGTGCCCGGAGCCGGACTCGAACCGGCACGCCCGCTAAGGGGCAGCGAGGTTTAAGCTCGCCGTGTCTGCATTCCACCATCCGGGCAGGCCGTGGGCTCCGCGTCGAGGATCGACCCTATCGGGGCGGCTCCCCCGAACAGCGGCCGGGTGGGCCGATGTTGTCTTATTTTATTGATGCCTGAGGGGGCATCAGACAGCCGAACGGGCCATCCGCACTTGCCAATAGCCTCGCGCGCGACGGTCCGCCGCGCATGCGGAATGACGGAATTTCACCGTCCGAACGAGGTCGCTCCACCGGTTCTCGACCCGGCCCGCCGTCTCGGGGTGCGGCGTCATCCGCAGGTATGACACGAGCCGTCGGAGTCCGACCGAAGTCGCCCCCCGGAACGGGAACAGCGGCTGACTACACGGCGGCCCGCGGCCGCGACGATGGATCAGGATCGAGCACCGGGCCATCCGGTCCCCCCGTCGTCGTCCCCACAGGAGCGCCTCCGTGACCACCGCACCCCCCATCGACCGGTCGACCGGCGTGGCAGCCCGCGCGGCGGAGCTGTCGAAGATCTACGGGCAGGGCGAGACCGAGGTGGTCGCCCTGGACCGGGTCTCCGTCGACTTCCGGCAGGCCGAGTTCACCGCGATCATGGGGCCGTCCGGCTCCGGCAAGTCCACGCTGATGCACTGCGTCGCCGGGCTGGACACCTTCTCCTCCGGGTCGGTGCGGATCGGCGAGACCGAGCTGGGCTCGCTCAAGGACAAGCAGCTCACCAAGCTCCGCCGGGACAAGATCGGGTTCATCTTCCAGGCGTTCAACCTGCTGCCGACCCTGACCGCCCTGGAGAACATCACGCTGCCGATGGACATCGCGGGCCGCAAGCCGGACAAGCAGTGGCTGGAGCGGGTCATCGGCATGGTCGGGCTGTCCGGTCGGCTCGGGCACCGGCCCGCGCAACTGTCCGGCGGACAGCAGCAGCGGGTCGCCGTGGCCCGCGCGCTGGCCTCCCGGCCGGAGATCATCTTCGGGGACGAGCCGACCGGCAACCTCGACTCCCGGTCCGGCGCCGAGGTGCTGGGCTTCCTGCGCAACTCGGTGCGGGAGCTGGGGCAGACGGTGGTGATGGTGACCCACGACCCGGTCGCCGCGGCCTACGCGGACCGGGTGGTCTTCCTGGCGGACGGGCGGATCGTCGACGAGGTGTACGGGCCGAGTGCCGACAAGGTGCTGGACCGGATGAAGCAGTTCGACGCCAAGGGCCGGACCAGCTGACGGCCGTAACCAGCTGACGGCGCACCGAAAGAATCCGTCCCCTCACGTCTGGACTGAGAAACCCCCATGCTCCGTACCGCCTTGCGCAACGTCCTCGCGCACAAGGCCAGGCTGCTGATGACCGTGCTCGCCGTGCTGCTCGGCGTGGCCTTCGTGTCGGGCACCCTGGTCTTCACCAACACCGTCTCCGCCGCGTACGAGAAGTCCTCCGCCAAGGGATTCGACCAGGTCGACGTCTCCGTCGAACCGTCCTGGAAGGAGGGCGACGACAAGGCGGCCGAGCTGACCGAGGCGCTGCTGGAGCGGGCCGCGGCCACCGACGGCGCGGCCTCCGCCCTCGGCAGCGTCTCCGGTTTCACCGCGCTCGCCGACAAGAACGGCGACCCGGTCGGCGACGGCTGGCAGGTGCGGGGCGGCAACTACTGGGGCACCGACGACCCCCGCTACCCGATCACCGAGGGCCACGCGCCGCGCGGCGACGGCGAGGTCGTCATCGACTCGGCGACCGCCGAGCGGACCGGGTACGGCGTCGGCGACAAGATCCTGATGTCCGTGGACGGCCCGGTGCTCACCGCCACCGTCGCCGGGGTCTTCCGCACGGACGACGGCGCGGTCGCGGCGGGCGGCAGCCTCACCCTGTTCGACACGGCCACCGCGCAGCGGCTCTTCGGCACGGCGGGCGGCTACGACGAGATCCTGGTGAAGGCGGAGCCGGGCGTCAGCCAGCAGGCGCTGCTGGCCGCGCTCGGCAAGAGCCTGCCGAAGGACACCGTCGAGCTGACCACCGGCCGGGAACTCGCCGACCAGCAGGCCGAGATGATCGCCTCGCAGCTCAACAGCCTGAAGCAGACCCTGCTGGTCGCCGCGGGCATCGCGCTGTTCGTCGGTACGTTCCTGATCGCCAACACCTTCACCATGCTGGTCGCCCAGCGCACCAGGGAACTGGCCCTGATGCGGGCGGTGGGCGCCTCGCGCCGCCAGGTCACCCGGTCGGTGCTGTTCGAGGCGTTCATCGTCGGCGCGGTCGCCGCGGTGACCGGTCTGCTGGCGGGCATCGGCATCGGCGCCGGGCTGCGGGCCCTGATGGGTTCGCTCGGCGCCGACTTCCCGGACGGGCCGCTGGTCGTCTCCCCGGGCACCGTGGTGGCCGCGCTCGCCGTCGGCGTCCTGATCACCATGCTGGCCGCGTGGCTGCCCGGCCGGCGCGCCGCGAAGATCCCGCCGGTGGCCGCGATGAACAGCCTGCACGCCACGCCGACCACCAGGTCGCTGGTGCTGCGGAACACGATCGGCGCCCTGTTCACCGCGGCGGGCGTCGCCGTGGTGCTGGCCGCGACCACGATGGGCGACGCGGGCGACGCGCAGGCCCCGATGGGGCTCGGCGCGGCACTGATCATCATCGGCGTCTTCGTCCTCACCCCGCTGCTGTCCCGTCCGCTGATCGCGGCCGCCGCGCCGGTGCTGCGGATCTTCGGGGTCTCCGGCAAGCTGGCCCGGCAGAACGCGGTCCGCAACCCGCGCCGTACCGCGGCCACCGCCTCGGCCCTGATGATCGGGCTCACCCTCATCACCGGGATGACGGTGGCGGCGACCGGCGTGCAGCAGGCGATCGGCAAGATGGCCGCGGACTCGATCGCGGCCGACTACGTGGTGTCGATGGCCAACGGCAGCTACCTCTCCCCGGACGTCGCCGAGAAGCTGGCCGGCACCGACGGGGTCACCGCCAGCAGCCCGATGCGCAACTCGTACTCCGAGATCGACGGCGCGGACGAGTACCTGACCGGCGTCACCGGCACCGCGTTCGGCGAACTGGCCGACCTCCCGGTCGCGGACGGCGCCTTCGAGATCGGCGGCACCCGGGTCGTCGTGGACGAGGACACCGCGACGTCGCACGGCTGGCACGCCGGGTCCACGTTCACCACCACCTACGACGACGACAAGAAGCAGCGACTCACGGTCGCCGGGATCTACCAGGGCAACGAGATGTTCCGCGGGATCATGGTCGACCTCCCGACGCTGACCCCGCACCTCGACGACCCGGCCGACATGCAGGTCCTGGTGAAGATGGACGGCGGCGCGTCCGACGCGGCCAAGGACGGCCTGCGCGCGGCGCTCGGCGACAGCCCCGCCATCTCCGTACAGGACAAGCAGGACATCTCCGACGAGATCGCTCAGATGGTCACGCTGATGCTGAACATGCTGTACGGGCTGCTGGCGATGGCGGTGATCGTGGCCGTCCTCGGTGTCGTCAACACCCTGGCCATGTCGGTGTTCGAGCGCTCCCAGGAGATCGGCATGCTCCGCGCGATCGGCCTGGACCGCAAGGGCATCAAGCGGATGGTCCGGCTGGAGTCCCTGGTCATCTCCCTGTTCGGCGCGGTGCTCGGCATCGGCCTGGGCGTGTTCTTCGGCTGGGCGGCGGGCGAGCTGGTGGGCACCCAGCTGGCCACCTACGAACTGGTGCTGCCGTGGGGCCGGATCGCGGTCTTCCTGCTGCTGGCCGCGACGGTCGGCGTGCTGGCCGCCCTGTGGCCGGCCCGCCGCGCGGCCCGCCTCAACCTGCTCACCGCCATCAAGACGGAGTAGCCGGACCCTGCCGAAAGGTTGCAGAAGGGCCCCTCCCGGCCGGGAGGGGCCCTTCGGCAACCGTCCCGGAGGTCAGTTCCAGGTACGGGCCCGCAGCGGCATCCCCGACGCCCCGGACTCGGGCGTCCGCACCGCGAGGACCTGGTTGACGCCGATGCGGTTGTGCTCGAAGGCGAGCGCGGAGGCCGCCATGTACAGCCGCCACACCCGCGCCCGGCCGGGGCTGACCAGCCGGGTCGCCCGGTCCCAGCCGGCCTCCAGGTTGGCGACCCAGCGGCGCAGGGTGTGCGCGTAGTGCTCGCGGATCGCCTCCACGTCGCGCACCTCGAACCCGGCCCGCTCCAGCTGGCCGACGGTGGTCCCGACCGGGGCCAGCTCGCCGTCGGGGAAGACGTAGGAGTCGATGAACTCGTCGACGCTGTACGCCGGCTCGTCGCGCTGCGGGCGCCGGGCGATCTGGTGGTTCAGCAGCCGCCCGCCGGGCTTGAGCAGGGCGTGCAGGTCGCGGGCGTACTCCAGGTACTTCTCGGCGCCGACGTGCTCGGCCATGCCGATGGAGGAGATCGCGTCGTAGGGGCCGTCGACGACGTCCCGGTAGTCCTGGACCCGGATCTCGATCCGGTCGGTGAGGCCCTCCTCGGCGATGCGCTTGCGGGCGTACGCGGCCTGTTCCTGCGAGAGGGTGACGCCGACGACGCTCACTCCGTGCTCGCGGGCGGCGTGGATGGCCATCGAGCCCCAGCCGCAGCCGACGTCGAGCAGGCGCATGCCGGGCTGGAGGCCGAGCTTGCGGGAGACGAGTTCCAGTTTGTCGCGCTGGGCGGTCTCCAGGGTGCCGCCGGCGGCCTCGGGGGCCGGCCAGTAGGCGCAGGAGTAGACCATCGAGGGGCCGAGGACGAGTTCGTAGAAGTCGTTGCCGACGTCGTAGTGGTGGCTGATGGCGCGCTTGTCGGTGCGGCGGGTGTGCAGGTGGCCGCGGCGGCGGCGGATCTCCTCGGCGGGCGGGGCGGGCGGCAGCGGCGGGCCGGCCAGCTTGACCAGGCCGCGCACGGCGGCGCGGACGTCGGGGTCGCGCAGCGCCTGGCCGAGGGTACGGGCGTCCTCGCCGCGCTCCCAGATCAGCCCGGCGAGCAGGTCGAGGGCGGCGTAGAGGTCGCCCTCGAGGTCCAGGTCGCCGGCCACCCAGGCGCGGGCCAGGCCCAGCTCCCCGGGCTTGAACAGCAGACGGCGCAGGGCGCGGCGGTTGCGCACGACGAGCGCGGGAGCGTCCGGGGGACCGGCCTCGGAGCCGTCCCACGCGCGAATGCGGACCGGGAGCGGGGCCCCCAGCACCTGTTCGACGAGGCTCTTCAGCCGCAACGCGGCGTCTGCCATGGCGCACACCTCCGTAAGACCGGATGTTTGGTCACCACGTAAACACCGGATGAGGGGATCCGCAGTCCCGCACGGTGGTCACGACTCCGCAAAATAGTTGTAGATCCCATCCAGTTCCCCCGGCCGGGGGACGCCGAAGGGGCCGTCCGCACCACGGATGGCGGACGGCCCCTTCGGGCACTGCGCTGGCTGAACTGGGCCGGCTGACCGGGGTCAGGAAGCCTTGGCCTTCTCCTCGGCCTTCGGGGCGGCCGGGACGGCGGCGGGCTTCGGGGCCGGCTTGGCGGCCTCGTAGAACTCCTCGCGCGGCGTCTCGACGGCGCCCAGCGAGACGACCTCGCGCTTGAGGAACATGCCGAGCGTCCAGTCCGCGAAGACCCGGATCTTGCGGTTGAACGTGGGCATCGCCATGCCGTGGTAGGCGCGGTGCATGTACCAGGCGAGCCGGCCCTTGAGCTTGATCTTCATCTTGCCCATGACGATCATCGCGACGCCCTTGTGCAGGCCGAGGCCCGCGACCGCGCCCTTGTTGGCGTGGCTGTACTCCTTCTGCGGGAAGCCCCGCATGCCGGAGACGACGTTGTCGCCGAGCACCTTGGCCTGGCGCAGCGCGTGCTGGGCGTTGGGCGGGCACCATGCGTTCGGGTTGCCGTTCTTGCGCCCGATGACGTCCGGGACCTGGGCGTTGTCGCCCGCGGCCCAGATGTAGTCGGTGCCCTGCACCTGGAGGGTGGCCTGGGTGTCGACGTGGCCGCGCGGGCCGAGCGGGAGGCCGAAGCGGGACAGCACCGGGTTGGGCTTGACACCCGCGGTCCACACGATCGTGCCGGACTCCACCTCGAGGCCGTTCTTGAGCACCACGTGGCCGTCGACGCAGGAGTCCATGGAGGTCGACAGGTAGACCTCGACGCCGCGGCTCTCCAGGTGCTCCCGGCCGTACTGGCCGAGCTTGGGGCCGACCTCGGGGAGGATCTTGTCGGCGGCGTCGACCAGGATGAACCGCATGTCCTCGCGGGACACGTTGTTGTACTCCTTGGCCGCGTCCCGGGCCATGTCCTCGACCTCACCGATGGTCTCGGCGCCGGCGAAGCCGCCGCCGATGAAGACGAAGGTGAGCGCCTTGCGGCGGATCTCCTCGTCGGTGGTGGAGTCGGCCTTGTCCAGCTGCTCCAGGACGTGGTTGCGCAGGCCGATGGCCTCCTCGACGCCCTTCATGCCGATGCCCTGCTCGGCGAGGCCGGGGATCGGGAAGGTGCGGGAGACCGCGCCCATGGCGATGACCAGGTAGTCGAACGGCAGCTCGTACGCCTCGCCGGTGAGCGGGGCGACCGTGGCGACCTTGCGGTCCTGGTCGATGGTGGTGACCCGACCGGTGAGGACCTCCGCCTTCGGCAGCACGCGTCGCAGGGGTACGACGACATGGCGCGGGGAGATGTTGCCGGCGGCGGTTTCGGGAAGGAAGGGCTGGTAGGTCATGTACGAACGGGGGTCGACGACCGTGACGGTCGCCTCGCCGTAACGCATCTTCTTCAGAATGCGTCGAGCCGCGTACAGGCCTACGTACCCACCGCCTACTACGAGGATCCTGGGACGCTCCGTGGTGCTCATGGCATCGAGTATCCACCTGCCCCAGGGGGGTGCTTCGTGCGCCCCTTCACAAGCTTATGTGAGGGTCGTGTTACACTCCTCCGCTCGCGTGACGGAGGTCATGGCGCGAAACCGGAACCCACGTGTAGTGCGCGCCGTTGTCAATGCCGCGTGAGCTGCCGCTCCGGCCCTGCGGACCCGCCGCGACAGTCACCGCGCGCGAGCGCTCCGGCCACTCCTATACCACGCTTCTGAACATGTTCAAAGGGCAGTTGAGGCCCTGAAAGGGTCAACCGGAAGCCGTTTGTCGCTCATCGAGGCCCAATCTCTTGTGAAGAACTTCACGAACTTTCCTGTGCGGCCCTCCCACGGACCGTTCCCGGAGCCCGCCGAACCCGCTCAGACGTTCCCCGACCTGCTCATACGTCGGGGGGCGAGGCCGGTCCGGGCGGATTACGTTGACCCCATGAGCCCGCACCGCCGTACGACGGGGCTGCTGTCCCACGCCCCGGGCCCACCGGCCCGTACCGTCCCGCGGTGGGTGTGGCACACGCCGCCGGCCCTGACCCTGCTGGCCTGCGTGGTGGACCTGCCCACCCCGGGCGGCGTGAGCGGCGACGCGCTGCTGATCCTCAGCTCGATGACGGCCGCCTGCGTGCTCCCGCTGCGCGGGGCGGTCCTGGTCGCGCTCCTCAACACCGCCGCCGGCCTGCTCTTCCTCTTCGCCCGTCACCTGGACTCCGACGGCGGGCACGCCGTGGTCGACTTCTTCGCCATGCTGGTCCTGGTCTGGGCGACCGTCCCGCTGTGCCTGCTGCGGCTCTCCCTGGACCGGCGCCTGCTGGCCACCCGGCAGGCCGCCGAGTACGCCCAGCGGGCCGTACTGCCACCGGTGCGGGCCTGGCTCGGCCGCACCTGGATCGCCGTACGGTACGAGGCGGCCTCGCACGCGGCGGCCGTGGGCGGCGACCTCTACGCCGTCGAACAGACCCCGTACGGGGTACGGCTGCTCATCGGCGACGTACGCGGCAAGGGACCCGACGCGATTCCCGCCGTGGCAGCCCTGGTGGGCTGCTTCCGGGAGGCCGCGCACCACACCTCCACCCTGCCGCTGCTCGCCCGCCACCTGGACGAGGCGGTGACCCGGCACATCCGGGAGACGGCCGAGGTACGGGACGACGGCCCGGCGCCGGGCGAACACTTCATCACCGCCGCCGTCGCCGAACTGCCCCCGGGCGGCGGCGAGATACGGCTGCTGAGCCGCGGCCACTGCCCGGCGTTCCTCGCCACGGGGGAGGGGGTGGCCCGCTGGGAACCGGCCGACCCGGGCCTCCCCCTCGGCCTCGGCGACCTGGACCCCGGCCCGTGGGCCCACGGGACCCGCCCCTTCACCCCCGGCGACCTGCTCCTCCTCTGCACGGACGGCCTCCTGGAGGCCCGCGACACGCAGGGCGCCTTCTACTCTCCGGAGGCGGGCCTGCGCGACACCTGGAGCCAGGGACCGCCTGCCGTGGTGGACCACCTGACCGACCTGGTCCACCGGCACGCGGGAGGGTGTCCTGGCGGACGACCTGACGGTGATCGCGGTGACGGTGTCGGAGACGGGGCCGCCGGAGGGGACGGGGCGGGACTGACGGAGACGGGCGGCGTACGGCGTACGCCCAGCACCGCTCGCTCGGGACGTCGCGTCAGCCGACCGCGTCCTCGATCGCCTCGAAGATGTCCGCGTCCGTCTCCCGCTGCCACTCGGGAAGGGCCGCCCAATCGGCCACGTATCCCGGCTTCGGATCCCCGAAGTGCTTGTACATCTGCGCCGTCCAGGCGATCGCGACGAACCGGCCCTTCTGCTCACGGCTCAGCCGGCCGGCGTGCCCGTCGCTCACCTCAAGGAACTGCCGGACCTGCTCGTACACGGCACCCGCGGCCTGCCGCTCCCACTCCGGTGTCGCGTCCCACTCCGTCACGTACCCGGCTTTCGGCTCACCCGGGAAGTGCTTGCGCACCCCCACGATCCAGGACTCGCGAAACAGCCGGGCACCCTCGACATTCGTCACAGCGACCCCTCTCGTCACGTTCCGCTCAATGCGGCGATCTCGGCGCTCAGCTCAGCGACGCGGCGATCGTCGGCCAGTGCCCCGATTTCAGCCGGTAGCGCTCGAAGTCTATGGGCGATGTACCCGGACGAAGACTGCCGGGCGAGGCGCAGCGCCTCGGTCGCACAGGTGAGTATCTGGTCGATGTCCCGCCGCTTGGCCCCGAGAGCGGCGAGGTCCACGAGCACGGCGCCACGCCGCCGGAACGACTGCCTCCGGGCCGACGCGAGTTGCTTCAGCGCGACGTCGAGCGCGGCCTCCGCCTTGTCGAGTCGGCCCAGTTGCACGTACCTGGCGCCACGCTCCTCGGCCAGACGCGATCCGTCGAACCGGAGCCACCCGCTGTTGTAGGCATGATCACCGAGGTGCACCACCTCCTCGGCCTCGTCGAGGGCACGCTCGCACTCCGCCAGATCCCCCAGCCCGGCGTACGCCTCAGCCCGTACGGCCGCAACCCACTGCCGTGTGGACAGAGAGTGATCACCGCGCTGGGCCACTCGCTCGGCCACCGACAGCAGCCCGACGGCCTCGCGGTACCGGCCGCCCGCCGTCTCCACGTAAGCGTGCCGGACCAAGGCGCAGGCCCACAGGTCGAACGCCCTGGCTTCCTTGCTTGCCGAGGCAGCGAGCGAGTACGCCGCCGCCGCTTCCGTATGGCGATTCCGGTCGAACGCCAGTTCGCCCGCGAGCTGGAACAGGTCGCCCGCCGCTACGCA
This sequence comes from Streptomyces sp. JW3, assembly GCF_052216785.1. Classification (NCBI taxonomy): domain Bacteria; kingdom Bacillati; phylum Actinomycetota; class Actinomycetes; order Kitasatosporales; family Streptomycetaceae; genus Streptomyces; species Streptomyces sp. JW3. Next base: position 64,726 of record NZ_JBQOUX010000010.1, read on the forward strand.
CAGGGAGGCAGGAGTCGACGGGCGGTCAGAGAGACTCTCGTTCAAAGCTGCGAGCTGCCCGGTGACCACCGGTCGTACGGAGTCCTTGGAACGGGCGAGTTGGTACACCTGCCAGAGGTGGTCGTTCATGCGCAGATACCCGGCCGCATCGTCGCGCGCGGCATCCTCCGCGAGGACGCCGGCCTCGTCTGCGGGCAGGGCGACAAGCGCTCCGGCCACCGCCAGGACGCGCATGAACTCACGTCGGATCATGTCTTCTTCCCCCGGGCCGTAGGCGTCGTGCGACGGCGCCCCCGCATCCGGTTCCGGGGACCGTGATGATTCTTTGATCAGAGCGTCGAGCGTCAGAAGGTCGACGTGCAGCAAGGCGGCCATCCTGGGGCGGTACTCCGGTTGCGGCTCGGTCTCTCCGCGGTCCCACCTGCCGACCGTTGTGCGGTCGACGCCCAGCGCGGTGGCCATCCCCTCTTGACTGTAGCCCAGCGCTTTTCGCCGGTCTTTGAGAGTCACGCCGTTTTCCTTCCCCCGCCGGACCCGGTCGGCACCTCGTCCGGCGCCCGTGCATCAGATGTGCGTCAAGAGTGCCGCATCACTGCCGTGGTCACGTCCGGGCCGCTGCGGTTCCCTTGAAAGTGTCAATTCGGACCAGGAAGCCACAAAGGACGGCCGATGTCCCTCGACAGGTGGACCACCCCCTCCATCTCGCAAGCCCTCGTGCATGTGCCTTTCCCTCACATCCTGTTTCTGCGCTGCCGGCCCGAAGCAGCCGCCGAGGCACGGCTTTTCGTCTGCGAGTACCTCGCCGTCAACGCTCCTGATGCCAGCGAGGACCACCTTGACCAAGTAGTGCTGGTCGCAAGTGAACTCGTCACCAACGCCGTATGTCATGGCGGCGTCCCCGGGGACCTGCTCCGCTTGACGATCGACGCCGATGACTGTCGCACTCGCATCGAGGTTCACGACTCCGTCCGTCGGCACCCCTGCATGCGCACCGCCGCCTACGACGACGTTTCCGGACGCGGGCTGACGCTCGTCGACGCCCTGTGCCTCGGAGGGTGGGGGGCACGTGACACCACTACGGGAAAAGCCGTATGGGCCGAGCTTCACGCGTCATAGCCGCCTTTCGCGTCCGCCGCTGTCGATGAACCGCTCCTCGCCAACCTGCCCCGCCTCAACCCTCAACAAGGGAAGCAAGCCCATGGAACAGTTCGAGCGTGCTCGGCTTGACGCCTATTTCGCGCGCGTCGCGGATGCCTTTGCTCCGGCAGAGCGCCCGTCGTCCGTTCTGATCACGCATCTTCTGCCCGAGCGCCCCGCTTTCGTCCACGCGGTGGGCGTGTCAAGCACCCTTCGGGCCGTCCTGCCCAAGCCGAAGTCCATCGACCCGGCCGCTCTCCGCGCGGTCGAAAAGGTGACGCCCTGCGATTCCCTGTCGCGCGAGCTGTTCGAGAACCCGGATACGGCAGTCGAGTACCTGGAGTCGCGCGCGGCCGGCGAGTCCGTCGTTCTACTCGATGTGGGCGGGTATTTCGCCCCGTCCATCGACGCCCTGTGCGACCGCTTCTCCGGACGCGTGCTCGGCGTCGTCGAGGACACCGAGAACGGACACCGCCGGTACGCCGACCACGACAAGCTGCCCTGTCCCGTCGTCTCCGTCGCCCGTTCCCCGCTCAAAGATCCCGAGGACTTCCTCGTGGGGCAGTCGGTCGTGTTCTCCGCCGAAGCGCTCATGCGCGGCCGCGGCGACATTCTGCACGGTCGGCCCGCCCTCGTGATCGGGTTCGGCAAGCTCGGCTCTTCCATCGCCCGGCTGCTGCATGCCAAGGGCGTCCAGGTCACCGTGCACGACGTAGACCCCGTACGGCAGACACAGGCCCTCTCGCAGGGCTTCACCGTGGCACGCGACCGAGACACCGCCCTGCGTGGCGCCGGCCTCGTACTGTGCGCCACCGGGGCCGTATCCCTGCGCGGCGAGGACTTCGCCACACTGCGGAACGGAGCGTACGTCGCGACCGTGACATCGTCCGAGGACGAACTCGACCTCGCGGCACTCCCCCGCGTCTACCAGCGGGCGCCGCAGGGTGAGCACGTCACCCGCTACTCGACGACCGGCCACTACTTCTACCTGCTCAATGGGGGAAACGCCGTCAACTTCCTGCACGGCGCCCATGTCGGGCCCTTCATCTTCCTCGTACAGTCCGAGATCCTCGCCGGCATCCGGATGCTGTCCCGCGGCGGCCTCGGACCCGGTATGCACGAGGCCGCCGCCAGCGATCGCACAGCCATCGCGGCGACGTGGCTGAGCTACTACAACCGATAGCGCAACGGGAACGGAGCAACCATGCCGATCACGGCACTGCAGGTACGCGAGACGGTCGACGCCTACCTCGCCGAGTACCCCGACGAGTGGGCTGCCCTGTCCGCACTGGTCGCGACGCTCGGCCGGGTGGGCGACTCGGTTACGTCACGGAAAGAGTTCCACGGCCACACCACGGCCGGTGCTGCCGTGCTACGTCCTGATGGCTGTGTCCTCACCATCGAGCATCGGGCGCTGCGGACGTGGCTGCTGCCCGGCGGGCACATCGAGGACGACGACCCGACACTCATGGACGCGGCCCTGCGGGAACTGGCCGAAGAGACCGGGATCAGCCCCTACCGCGTCACGCCCGAAGGTGGCCTGCCACTGCACATCGACACGCACGCGATCCCGGCGAACCCCGCAAAGGGCGAACCCGAACATCTCCACTTCGACTTCCGCTACCTCTTCCGGACCACGGCAGACCTGGTCGAGTTGCAGGAGGAAGAGGTCACTGCCTACTCCTGGCGGCCCGCCCGCACACTGGCGGCCGGACCGCTGCGTACCCGTGTGATGAACGCCGCGCGATAGCGTCCTTCTTTCACAATCCGCCGGACAGCACCCCGATGATGACCGGTACTCAGTCAGGAGCGTTGCCGCCCCATGACAGACACCAGCGCTCGCATCCGCGAGTTCAACGTCTACCGCCGGTACTTCGGCCTGGTCGCCGCCGGTCAGAAGACGACCGAGGTACGGGTCAAGTACCCGCACCTTGCCGACCTCGACGGCGAGGGACCGGTCAACGTTCCCATGACGGGCCGACGGTCCCGGTTCCGCCGAGTAGGGCACCGGGGCCGTGGTGTGTCTGATCTCTGCGCATGCGCGCAGGTCAGTCCCTCGCTGTACCCTCTTCGATCTCTTCTGCCACGCTGAACGCGATCCCGTCCAGGATGTCGTGCTCGCTGACCACGACCTCCGCCGCGCCGGTCCGTTCCATGATGGTCCGCAGGACCAGCGCGCCCGCGCCGATCACGTCGACGCGGCCCGGGTGCATGGACGGGATCGCGGCCCGTTCGGCGTGGGTGGAGTGCAGGAGGCGGGTGGTGATCTCGTCGACCTGGGCGCGGGTGATCCGGGAGTGGTGGATGGCCGTCGAGTCGTACGCCGGGAGGTTCTGGGCGATCGCCGAGATCGTCGTCACCGAGCCGGCCAGGCCGACCAGGGTGCGGGCCTCGGCCAGCGGGACGGTCTGCCCGGCGAGGTCGAGGGCCGCCTCGATGTCCGCCCGCATCGCCGCGATCTGCTCCTCCGCGGGCGGGTCGGTGACCGCCCCGTCCGCCACCAGGTGCCGTTCGGTCATCCGGACGCAGCCCACGTCGACCGAGCGGGCGGCGCGGACCTGGTCGTCGCCGACGACGAACTCCGTCGAGCCGCCGCCGATGTCCACCACCAGGAAGGGCCGGTGCAGGTCGGTGCGGCCGGTCAGTTCCCTGGTGGCGCCGGTGAAGGAGAACTCGGCCTCCTGGTCGCCGGTGATCACCTCGGGTTCGACGCCGAGGATGTCCAGGACGCCGCGGACGAAGTCGGCGCGGTTCTCGGCGTCCCGGGAGGCGGAGGTGGCCACGAAGCGGACCCGTTCGGCGCCGTGCTCCTTGATGACCGACGCGTACTCGCGGCACGCGGCGAAGGTCCGCTCCAGCGCCTCCGGGGCGAGGCGGCCGGTGCGGTCGACGCCCTGGCCCAGGCGGACGATCGTCATCCGGCGGTCCAGGTCGGTGAGCGTGCCGGTGGCCGGGTCGGCGTCCGCGACCAGCAGGCGGATGGAGTTCGTACCGCAGTCGACGGCGGCTACCCGGGTCACTTCTCGTCCTCCCCTCGGGCGGTGCTCACGCACGGGCCCTTGCGCCACCACTCGGGCAGCATCTCGATCGCCTCGTCGCCCAGCGGGTTCACCCCGGGCCCGGCGGCCAGCGAGTGGGCGACCAGGACGTGCAGGCACTTGACCCGGTCCGGCATGCCGCCCGCGCTCGGGAAGCCGGTCAGCTCCTCGATCTCGTCGCGGCGCCGGATGTAGTCCTCGTGCGCGGCGCGGTACGCGGCGGCCAGCTCCGGGTCGGTGGCGAGCCGCTCGGTCATCTCCTTCATCACCCCGTTGGCCTCAAGGGTGCCGATCGCGGAAGCCGCCTTGGGGCACGTCAGGTAGTACAGCGTCGGGAACGGCGTCCCGTCGGGCAGCCGGGGGGCGGTCTCCACGACGTCCGGCTGCCCGCAGGGGCACCGGTGCGCGATCGCGCGCAGGCCGCGCGGCGGACGGCCGAGCTGCTGCCGGAACGCCTCGACGTCCGCGTCGGTGGGCTCGGTGCGCGGGGTGGGCGGCGGGGGCGTGTGCATGACTGGCTTCTGTCGGTCTTCCTGTGGGTCCTACTGGTGGTGGCTGGTGGCGGCGTCGGCCTTGTCGACCCCGTCCCAGACGGTGCGGTACCAGGGCCGGCCGGCCGCGCCGAGTCCGGCCCGGGACTGCTTCGCCGTGCCCGGGTCGATGACGACGAAGCCCGTCTCCCCCGGCATCACATAGTGCAGCCGCAGCCGGATCTGCTGCTCGGCGTAGGCGTCGTCCTGCCAGCGGGCCTTGAGGTCGCGCAGGTCCTCGACCCGCTGCCGGGCCTCCTGCTTCTCCCGCTGGAGGTCGGCGATCTCGGCGCGCTGGGCGACGTACTGCCGTATCGGGTAGGCGAGCACCACGACCAGGGAGCAGATCACCATCACCAGCAGCGCGGCCCGGCCGGTCAGCCGGGAGCGGCGGGCCTGGCGCTTGGTCTGCGAGCGGTAGACCCGGGCCGCCGTCTGCTCCCCCAGCGCCCGGATGCGGGTCGCGGTGGAGAAACGGTCCCGGTCCTTCACGGCCATCGCTCTTCCGCCTCCCGTGCACGCGCGTACGTCCCCGCACACGGTACGGGACCGGGTACGGGGACGTACGTACGACGCTGCCTACTGAGGGGCGGTCAGCCCTTGAAGCGGGGGAACGCCGAACGGCCGGCGTACACCGCCGCGTCGTCGAGGATCTCCTCGATGCGCAGCAGCTGGTTGTACTTGGCGACGCGCTCGGAGCGGGCCGGGGCGCCGGTCTTGATCTGGCCGCAGTTGGTGGCGACGGCGAGGTCGGCGATGGTGACGTCCTCGGTCTCGCCGGAGCGGTGCGACATCATGCACTTGAAGCCGTTGCGCTGGGCCAGCTCCACGGCGTCCAGGGTCTCGGTCAGCGAGCCGATCTGGTTGACCTTGACCAGCAGCGCGTTGGCCGCGTTCTCCTCGATGCCGCGGGCCAGGCGCTCCGGGTTGGTGACGAACAGGTCGTCGCCGACCAGCTGGACCTGGTCGCCGAGGCGCTCGGTGATGGTCTTCCAGCCGTCCCAGTCGTCCTCGAACAGCGGGTCCTCGATGGAGACCAGCGGGTACGCCTCGACCAGCTCGGCGTAGTAGTCCGTCATCTCGGCGGCGGTGCGCTCCTTGCCCTCGAAGGAGTAGACGCCGTCCTTGTAGAACTCGGAGGCGGCCACGTCCAGGGCCAGGGCGATCTGCTCGCCGGGGGTGTAACCGGCTTCCTTGATCGCTTCGAGGATGAGGTCGAGCGCGGCGCGGTTCGACTCCAGGTTCGGGGCGAAGCCGCCCTCGTCGCCGAGACCGGTGGACAGGCCCTTGTTCTTCAGGACCTTCTTCAGCGTGTGGTAGACCTCGGCGCCCCAGCGCAGCGCCTCGGAGAAGGACTCGGCGCCGATCGGCGCGATCATGAACTCCTGGATGTCCACGTTGGAGTCGGCGTGCGAGCCGCCGTTCAGGATGTTCATCATCGGAACGGGCAGCAGGTGCGCGTTCGGGCCGCCCAGGTAGCGGAAGAGGGGGAGGTCGCTGGCCTCGGAGGCGGCGTGCGCGACGGCGAGCGAGACGCCGAGGATGGCGTTGGCGCCGAGCGAGCCCTTGTTGTCGGTGGCGTCCAGGTCGAACATGGCCTGGTCGATCAGCCGCTGCTCGGTGGCGTCGTAGCCGACCAGCTCCGGGCCGATCTGCTCGATGACGGCGAGGACGGCCTTCTCCACGCCCTTGCCGAGGTAACGGTTGGCATCGCCGTCACGGAGTTCGATGGCCTCGAAGGCACCGGTGGAGGCGCCGGACGGAACGGCGGCACGACCCGTGCTGCCGTCGTCGAGGCCGACCTCGACCTCGACCGTGGGGTTGCCTCGGGAGTCCAGGATTTCCCGGGCTACGACGACGTCGATGGACGGCACGAGCATCTCCTTCTTCAATGTGACGCTTCTGTGTGACGCGGGTGCGCGGTACGCGCGGCTCTGCGGGACGAGCCTAACCGGCCCGGGGCGATCGGCCAGCCGGTCACCCACCCGTTGGACAGAACCGAGAGTAAATTGTTTCCGAACGGAACAAAAGCGCTCCGCGAACCGGACATGACCCCGCCCCGGTGCGTACGGGGGAACACGCACCGGGGCGGGGAGCTTCGCGCCGCTTACTTCGGGGGCTACTTCAGGTGCAGCTGCTGGCCCGGGTAGATCAGGTCGGCGTCGTCGACGATGTCGCCGTTCAGCTTGAACAGCTTCGCCCAGCCGCCGTCGACGTCGTGCGCCTCGGCGATCGAGCTGAGGGTGTCGCCCTTGACCACCTTGTACTCGCCGTCCCCCTTCTCGACCTTCTTGCCGGTCGGGGTGGTGACGGTCTTGTCGGACTTCTGCGTGGTCTCGGCCGCCGGGCGCTCCTGGGAGCGGGAGGCCGGCTGCTCCTGGGTCTCACGGGTCTCGGTGGAGCCGCTGGAGCTGTTGGAGCCGCTGCTCTGGCTGTCGCTCTCGTCGGAGGAGCCGGTGTAGCCGCCGGCCCCCGACAGGCCGGTGCCGCAGCTCGGCCAGGCGCCCTTGCCCTGCGCCGCGAGCACCTTCTCGGCGACCTGGATCTGCTGGCTCTTGCTGGCCTGGTCGGCGGTGGAGGCGTACTGCGTGCCGCCGTAGGCCGCCCAGGTGGAGGCGGAGAACTGGAGCCCGCCGTAGTAGCCGTTGCCGGTGTTGATGGACCAGTTGCCGCCCGACTCGCACTGGGCGACGGTGTCCCACTCGGACTCGGAGGCGGCGGAGGCGCTGCCGGCCGCCATCAGCGGGGCGGCGACGGCGGCACCGGTCACGCCGGCTATGGCGATGACACGAGTGGCCTTGGACGGACGGCGGTGCTTGCCCTTGCTGGAAAACAGCATGGTTGATCCCCTCACCGACGCCTGCGAGGTGAGCTGTCGGGTTCGGGCCGGTTCGGTTGCCCGGCCGTGTCACGTGCGTACTCACTTGCGTATTACGCACGGACACGGCTTCACCCCTAGCCGCTCCGGCTCAACTGCCCGGTGCGGCGCCTACCTTGGGTCCCCCGCTCCTGCCTGCGGCGCTTGCGCGACGACTGTTCCCGGGCTGCCGCTGGCAGGATTCGGCGTTGCGGCGGCCGGGGCCCGCGATGGCGAGCGGTCCTGACCGTAGACAGGACCCGGGCGGATTTACAAAGACGATCAGGGCTTCTGAGACCTATCTCTCACGGCGTTTAATACGGACATTCAGCCCGAACCGTGACGTGAACTACCGCTGCTTTTCGACCGGTTCGACCCCAACAGCAAGCTTCTGACCGGGCAGGATGTGGTCGGGGTCGGCGCCGACGGTGTCCTTGTTCTCGGCGTAGAGGGAGGACCATCCCCCGGCGAGGTCAAGGGAGTCGGCGATGGCCCACAGGTTGTCGCCGGCCCGCACGGTGTACGTCCCGTCGCCCGCGTCCCGCGCCGTCTCGTCGTCACGCGAGGCGTGCCGCCCGGAGGCCGACTCGGAACGGCCGCTCGCCGTCTCGTCGTCCGCGCTGCCGCCCCGGTGCCGGCCGGCGCCGGTGTCGGTGAGGCTCGAAGTGCCAGGAGCGGGTTCGAGGTTGTCGGCGCTGTCACCGATGCCCGCGGTGTCACTCTTGGTGGTGGGCTCGTCGCTCGCCTCGTCGGTGGGCGAGGCGGATTTGGATGAAGTGTCGGACTTGGGTGATTCGTCGCCGCTGTCCGAGGAGTCGGTGGGGGAGTCGGTGGACTCGGTGGCCGACGGGGACGCCGAGGAGTCGGAGTCGGTCGAGTCGGTCGCGTCGGTCGCGTCGGACGAGTCGGTCGCGTCGGACGAGGTGGAGGAATCAGACGAACTGGATGAATCGTCCGAGGCGCTGCCGTCCAGGCCCGCCAGCAGCCCGCAGGTCGGCCAGGCGGCGATGCCCTGGGCCGCCAGGACCTTCTCGGCCACCCGGATCTGCTGGGAGCGGCTGGCCTGGTCGGCGCTGGTGGCGTAGGCGAGGCCGCCGTACGCCTCCCAGTCCTCCTGGGACATCTGCAAACCGCCGTAGTAGCCGTTGCCGCCGTTCTGGCTCCATGCGCCGCCGGTCTCGCACTCGGCGACACGGTCCCAGGTCGTACCGTCGGCCGCGTGCGCGCCGGTGGCTCCGAGGAGCGGGATCGCGATGGCGGAGCCGGTGACTCCGGCAGCGACGACCAGGGCCGGGGCCTGGCGGGGGCGACGGTGTCGGCCGTTCCCGGAGAGCATGCGGAGACCTTTCACAAGACAGCAGGGCCCGCACGGCGATTGATGCTCGGTGCCGCGCTGATCCGTGAACGTATAGGCATACGATCACTCATCACAAGTTCATGCCGTGTAGATCACATGGAGATCACAGAGGTGACTGCGTGTCACCTTTGCGGTTGCGACGGTCTCTTCAGGCGACCGAGGTGAACGCCACCGGCAGGGTGCGCAGACCGCGCATGATGAGGCCGCCGCGCCAGCGCAGTTCGGCCGGGTCGGCGGCCAAACTCAGGTCGGGCAGCCGGGTCAGGAGCGTGGCGAGCGCGGTCTGCCCCTCCAGCCGGGCCAGCGGGGCGCCGAGGCAGTAGTGGATGCCGTGGCCGTAGCCGAGGTGCTGGCTGTCGCGGCGGGAGAGGTCGAGGGTGTCCGGGTCGGTGAAGCGGGCCGGGTCCCGGTCGGCGGCGGCGAGCACGACGAGCACCGGGTCGCCGACGGCGATGTCCTGGCCCGCGAGGGTCAGCGGCCGGGTGGCGAACCGCCAGGTGGCCAGCTCGACCGGACCGTCGTAGCGCAGGAGTTCCTCGACGCCGGTCGCCAGCAGGCCGCGTTCCCCGGCGGCGAGGGAGTCCTGGAGGCGGCGGCGCTGCTCGGGGTGGGTGAGCAGGGCGTACGTGCCGTTGCCGATGAGGTTGACGGTGGTCTCGAAGCCGGCGAAGAGGAGGATGAAGGCCATCGCGGCGGCCTCGTTCTCGGTGAGGTGCTCGCCGTGGTCGGAGGCGCGGATCAGGCCCGAGATCAGGTCGTCGCCCGGGTCGGCGCGCTTGCGGTGGATGAGGTCGGCGAGGTAGCCGCGCATCTTCTTCACCGACCGCGCGACCCCGCCCCGGGGCCCGCCGCCGTGCCGGATCATCATGCCCGCCCAGTCCCGGAAGTCGTCCTGGTCCTCGCGGGGGACGCCGAGCAGGTCGCAGATGGCGTAGATGGGGAGCGGGAAGGCGAACTCGTGGATGAGGTCGGCGCTGCCGGTGTGCGCGAACTGGTCGATGAGCCGGTCGGTGAGTTCCTGTACGCGGGGTGCGAACTCGGCGACGCGGCGCGGGGTGAACGCCTTGGAGACCAGTCGCCGCAGCCGGGTGTGGTCCGGCGGGTCGATGTTGAGCAGATGGGTCATCAGCTCGGCCTTGCGCTCGCCCGGGATGCCGGTCTTGCCCTTGGCGTGGGCGCCTTCGGCGTGGTGCGCCGGGTTCTTGGACAGCCGGGGGTCGGCGAGCGCCTGCTTGGCGTCGGCGTACCGGGTGACCAGCCAGGCCTCCACCCCGCTGGGCAGCTTGGTGCGGTGCACGGGGGCGTGCTCGCGCAGCCAGGCGTAGGCGGGGTAGGGGTCGCTCGCGAACTCCCAGGTGAACAGTTCGGGGGCGGTGCTGGCGGGATGGGCGCGGTCGGTCACGCCTCGACCGTATCCGGCCCCGCGCTCACCTCGGCGTCCGCGTCTCCGCTTCCCGGATCGCGTCCCGGTAGGCGCGGGCCGCCGCGCGCAGGGCCGCCTCCGGGTCGACGCCCTCGGCCTCGGCGCGTGCGGCCAGCGCCAGCAGTTCGTAGCCGAGTCCCGCGCCGCGGGGCAGCGGGACGTCCAGGTCAGCCGTGCGCACCCGGGAGGCCAGTTTGGCGGCGAGGGCGAGGCCGGGCTGGCCGAGCGGGACGCCCTCGGTGACGGAGGTGCGCTGCTTCGCGTCCTGCTTGGCGCGCAGCCAGAGCGCCCGCACTTCCTCCGGGGTGGTCGCGGTCTCGTCGCCGAAGATGTGCGGGTGGCGGTGGATCAGCTTGGCGACGATGGTCCCGGCCACGTCGTCGATGGAGAAGGGGGACTCCAGGTCCTCCTCCGCGATCCGGGAGTGGAAGACGACCTGGAGGAGGACGTCGCCGAGTTCCTCGCGCAGTTCGTCGCGGTCGCCGTCCTCGATGGCCTCGACGAGTTCGTACGCCTCCTCGATGGCGTACTTCGCCAGCCCCTTGTGGGTGCGCTGCGAGGACCACGGGCACTCGACGCGGATGCGGTCCATGACCTGCACCAGGTCGAGCAGGCGGGCGCCGGGCAGGTCGTAGGAGGCGGGCAGCAGTTCCAGTTCCGGCATGGCGAGGCGGCCGGAACCGGCAAGACGGGCCAGGCCGTCGGTGAGGGCGGGCTCCCCCTCGCCGGTCGCCACGACCACCACCGTGTGCCCGCCCGCGCACGCGCCGACCAGTTCCTCGGCGGCCGGGACCGCCTCCTCCACCCGGATGCCCGCCTCGCGCAGATACGGCAGCTGCGGGTGAGCGCCGTCCGCGCACAGCACGCGGTCGGCGGCGCGCAGCGCCTGCCAGGCCGGCCAGGACAGCAGGCCGGGGGCGACGCGGTGGCTGGTGGTGAGGAGGACGATGCGGCCGGGAGCTGCGGCTGGAGTGCTGGCGTTCACATCCGAAACGTAACGCACCCCCGTCACGCGGTACGGGGCGCTCCCGCCTCGGTCGTGACCTCCCGCACCCAGGGCGTCTTCACGTCGGCGCGGCTGCTCTTCTCGACGTCCCAGGTGCCGTAGCGGGGGTTCAGGTCGATGTCGAGCTTTTTCGACGTGTCGGCGAGGGCCTTCCAGAAGGCGGGCTGGCCGGTGTCGGTGCCGAGGTGCTGGGCGAGCTTCTGGGCCTCCAGCTGGAGGCGGAGGTTCTCGTCGACGCGCGCGGGGGCGATGCCGTACTGCTGGAGCCAGACCGTCTCCAGTGCCTTGGCGCCGCCGGCCTGGCCTTCCAGCCCGGCCCGCATGCCCTGGATCTCCTTGCGGGTGACGGTGACGTCGGCGTCCTGGGCGGCGCGGTGCAGGACCTGGTCGAGGACCATGCTCTGGAGGGTGTCGCGGGTGAGGCCGCCGGTGCGGGCGATGGCCTGCTCGTACTGCGTCTCGTCGGGCACGGCCGCGCGCTGGGCCGCCCGTACCTCGTCGACCCGGTCCTCCAGTTGCGCGACGGTGATCCGCCGGCCGTCGACGACGGCCGCCGCGCCGGGGTGCGCGTCGTTCCCGCAGGCGGTGAGGAGCGGTGCGGCCGCGGCGATCGCGGCGGTGAGGACGAGCGCGGAGCGACGGCGACGGCAGCGGCGGTGCAAGGGAACCTCCCGTTGGAGATTGTGCGACGGTGCACAAAGTCTTGCGGTGATCGATGGTAGGCAGTGGGCGGGCTCCGGCCAACCCATTGGACCAACGATTCACCGGGACGTCGGGCACCGCCGCGTTCCGGTCGGACCGGCGCGGGTTATCCGCCGGTGGGTACGGGCAGGTCGTGGGCGGTGAAGGCGGGTGCCGCCGGTGCCGGTGCCGTGGCCGTGGCCGTGGCCGTGGTGGAGCGGGCGGCGGCGAAGGTGGTCGGGGCGACTTCGTAGACGCGGGTCTGGTTGGTGCCGGTGCGGTAGGAGTAGGCCCAGGTGGATCCGCTGGAGTTGGTGTAGGTGAAGGCGGTCGGGTCGGTGGCCGCCGCCTCGTAGCTCTCCTGCTGCCAGGCCCGCCAGGTGCCCGAGCCGGGCGTCTGCTCGCCGGTGTTGTACATGTATCCGTCGTCGGCGCGGGCCACGATCTCGGTGTTGCCGGTCAGCGGGCTGATGACGGCGGACGGCGCACCGGCGAAGGTGGCGTCGCCGACCTGGGACCAGGCGTCCGGGAAGGCGGCCCCCTCGGTGGCCTGCCGCACGGTGACGATGTGCCCGTCGGCGTCCCGGGCGAACACGGCGAGCCGGTAGCCCGGGTAGACCACCACCGCCGGAGTACCGGTGAAGCCCGTACCGGCGAGGTTGGTCCAGGCCGAGAGGGTGCCGTCGCCGCTGAAGAGGGCGGTGGTGATGGAGCCGGAGGAGTTGACGCCGAACAACTGGACGCCGTCGCGGACGGTGACTGCGGTCAGCGGCCGGCTGTGGCTGCCGCCGTTCAGGGGCAGCCAGCTCATGAAATAGCCGTTGGCCGCCTGCTCGCTGCGGTACCAGGGCCGGCCCTCCGCGTCGACGGAGAACTGCACGAGCCGTCCGTCCGGCAGCTTCGCCGTGGTGGCGTGCTGGGCCATCGCGCCGGCCAGGTCGACCCAGTTCGACCAGTCGGCGCTGGACTGGGCGGCCTGGTCGCGCGTCCAGACGCTGCCGTTGACGTTGTGGGCGGTCACCACCACGCGGCCGTCGGCCTGCTCGGCGAGCGACGGCTGACCGGCGAACGCCTCGTTGTCGTGGATGGGGGTCCACTGGACGCTGTTGAAGTCGCTCGGGTCCGCCTGGCGTCCGTGGACGAGCCGGCCGTTGCCGTCCGTGTAGGCGTACTCCAGGGTGCCTGCGGAGGACTGGAGGATGCTGGTGGCGGCGTCGCCCTCCAGCGCGATCGAGGGCGAGGCCGGGGTGTGGCCGGTGGTGACGGCGCAGGTGTCGGGGGCGGCGGTCACGTTGAGGTAGCCGGCCCAGCGGTCGGAGCCGATCACCTTGGCGGCGACGGCGAAGGCGTCGGTGTCCTCGTCGTAGCGGTAGTAACGCAGGTTGCCGTCCGGCATCACGCGCAGCAGGGTGTCGCCGCCGAGCGACGCCAGGTCGCCCTCGGTGTTCCAACCGGAGTAGCTCACCCGTACGTGGCGCTCGATCCAGCGCTGGCTGGTGAAGTCGTAGCGGGAGCGGTAGAGGGAGCCGGTGGCGGCTTCCCGTCCGTAGATCACTCCCTCGTCACCGGCGACGATGGCGTCGTAGCGGCTCCAGTCAGCGTCGACGATCTTGTCGCCGCCGGGATACCAGGAGCTGGTGTCGGCGAAGTACTGGTGCCAGCGCAGGGCGCCGTTCTCGTCGAGCCGCCAGATGTGGCCGCCGCGGTCGACGGTTATCTTGTCGCGGTTCGCGGCCTGTTGATACTGGCCGAAGTTGTTGCTGATCTTCTTGTGGTGGATGTCCCAGGTGCCGGAACTGGTGCGCCGGCTCAGGTACAGACCGTCGGCCTTGACGCCGTACAGCTCCCCGCCCGGGCCGGCCATGACCTGCCCGTAGCCGGACCAGCCGGTGTCGATGGTGCTGGGCGACGGCATCGTGCCGCCGGTCAGGGGGGTGGGCATGGCCTGGCGCAGCAGGTTGCCGGCGGTGTCCACGGCGTACGTGGGCCCGGTGGCGGCGCAGGTGACTGCGGCGGCGGCCTGGGCGGGGGTGGGCGCCAGCGCCACGACGGGCAGCGCGGCGGCAGCGGTCACGAATGCGGCCAGCCGGCGACCGGCTCGTCTTCGCGTCGGGTGTCTCATCGATGTCCTTCCCTCACGGAGCCGAATCTCTTGATCACCGGACGTTAGGCAACGGTCGGTGAACTGGGCAGTGTCGGACGGGAGAACGACTCGTGTTTCCCTGTGTGGATCCACTGAACAGTCAGTGAAACGACTGACAACGACGTCAGGCCGCCGCCAGCTCGCACCACACCAACTTGCCTCGATTGCCGCCTTCGACCAGCGGCTGCCACCCCCACAGATCGGCGCAGGCCCGCACCAGGGTCAGGCCCCGCCCGTCCTCCAGTTCACCGGCGGGCCGGTCGGGCGCCGGGGGCGGTGCGGGCGGCTCGGGGTCGGTGTCCCACGCCGCGATCCGCAGCACGCCGCCCGACCAGCGCAGCCGGAGTCCGGCGGGGCCCTTGGTGTGCCGTACGGCGTTGGAGACCAGCTCGGCCGCGAGCGGTTCGGCGGTGTCGACGAGGCGGATCAGACCGTGCACGGTCAGGATCAGGCGGAGGGTGCGGCGGCTGACGGTGACGGCGCGAACGTCGTTCGGGATGTAGAGGGTGTACTCCCAGGGGGCGGTTTCGGGCATAGCGCAGCTCCAGGTGTGTGGTGTGGGGGATGAGTGGGGGCGGTCGGTGTCATTGCCGCAGCCGTGATGGCAGGACGGAGCGGTGCGCTTCCGGTGCCCCAGTGTTTCGCAGGGTGTGCGTCGCATCACCGACGGTAGGGCTTGCACGTAATACGTGGCAAGCTGATCGCGTAACGTGACCCCGAACGGGCTGTACCAGGGAGCAACTGTGGTCCTCAGGCGTGAACCAACGGCACGTCAGGCGCGCTTGGGAGTCGAGCTGCGCAGACTCCGCGAAGCGGCAGGGCTCACGACCATCGAGGCAGCGGCACTGCTGGGAGCGAACAGGGTCCAGATCAGCCAGATCGAAGCCGGCCTCGCGGGCGTGAGCGAGGAGCGACTGCGCCGCCTCGCGTCCCACTACTCCTGCATCGACGAGCAGTTCGTCAACTCCCTGGTTCCCATGGCCACGGACCGGACGCGCGGCTGGTGGGAGGAGTACCGGGGCCTGCTGCCCACGCCTTTCCTGGACCTTGCCGAACTGGAGCACCACGCCGCGTTCCAGCGCGAAGTGGCGGTTCTGTACGTTCCCGGCCTGTTGCAGACGGAGGAGTACGCTCGCGCCATCTTCTCGTCACGGGTGCCTGAACTGACACCCGCAGAACTTGAGCTACGCGTACAGCACCGCTTGAAGCGCCAGCGCATCACCAGCCCGTACGAGTTGGTGATTCACGAGGCTGCCTTGCGCATCAGAGTCGGTGACCGCGCCGCTTCCCGGGCGCAGCTCACCACACTGTTGCAGCTCTCCGAGGCCGATCGCATCACCGTGCGCGTCATCCCCTTCGACCTGGACGGATTCACCCGGGCGACCAGTGCCATGACGTACGTGGGTGGGCCCGTCACCAAGCTGGACACAGTGGTACGTGACGTGCCTTACGGGTCGGCCTTCATCGACTGCGAGGCACAACTGGGCGTGTTCCGAGCTCGCTTCCGTAAGGTGGAAGCCGTATCGATGAGCCCCGAACGGTCGCGCGACTTCATCAACCGGCTGGCGAAAGAGTTGTGAGGAACGGCATGGACAACTGGCGCAAGTCCTCCTACTCGGGTCCGGATGACGGCAACGCCTGCGTGGAGATAGCCAACTCCCCAACCCACGTGGCGATACGCGACTCGAAGACGGCCCCGACCGCCCCCACCCTCACCTTCCCGGTGGTCGCCTTCACCACCTTCGTCAGATCGCTCAAGTCCTGAACCCTCTCCAACAAATGGATGACACTTCCCCCCGAACTGTCATCCATTTCCGAACACTCACCGGACACCCCCTCGCCGTCCCGTCAGCCCTGCTGAACCGTAAGCAGCATCAGCTCGCCCTCGTCCCAGCGCACCGCGATGGCCGTACGCGGATCCACGCCCGCGACGGCGTACGCCGTGGCAGGTCCGCGAGGAACCGTGTCGTCAGGACCGTTCGGGGTGTCGACACAGGGCGGGAACACCGCGGTACCGAGGACAGCGCCCACGGTGAAGTCGGCGTCGGCCGCATCCATGTAGGTCCGACCTCCGTACGTGGCCGTGATCGCGCAGGAGCCCGCCGCTTCTCCACCGCCGCCCGACACCGTGCAGGCGGCGGTCAGGACGGCCACGGCAGTGATGGTCAGGGGGACTGTGGTCATCCTCACGCCCGTACCGCCGGCTTCGCCGCCGAGGTCGCCTTGCTCGTCACCCAGCTGACCGCCGAGGACACGTTCTGCACCGCTCAGCTGATCGCGCCGTAGTCCGCGCCCTCTCCGCTGCCGCCCGCCCCGCCCAGGCGGCGGACAGTGCGGCCACGACCGCGGTGGTCAAGACGAGTGTCAA
Source organism: Streptomyces sp. JW3 (assembly GCF_052216785.1). Lineage (NCBI taxonomy): Bacteria > Bacillati > Actinomycetota > Actinomycetes > Kitasatosporales > Streptomycetaceae > Streptomyces > Streptomyces sp. JW3. Next base: position 81,266 of record NZ_JBQOUX010000010.1, read on the forward strand.
GGGCTGTCGCCCCATCGGGGCGCTCCTCGTTCCGTCGGGTCGGTTCATGACCTTGACGGAGTTCAGGGCGGGCGGTCGGCGCAGGCCCGCACCAGGGTCAGCCCCCGACCATCCTCCAGTTCACCGGCGGGCCGGTCGGGCGGCACGGGGTCGGTGTCCCACGCCCCGATCCGCGACAAGCCACCCAAGTCACGTGGGGATACGCGGCTTCGGAGCACCGACCGCCCGCGCCCTCATCTTGCCGGTCATCGCGTTCGCCGCCGTCCTCAGGTCACTCAAGCCCTGGAAACTCCCACCGCGCGGCGAGCCCCTCACTTCTCGCTCGCTGTCACCACCGACCGGAAGTATTCGAATCGATCGACGTCCGGGTCCGCGAACTCCAGGATGTCCAGCGCGGTCTCGCTGTCTCCCGACGCCGCTTCCTTGTACACCAGCCAGAGCCCCTCCCGGACGGCTGAAAGACAGTCCATCTCCAGGTCGGGCAGCCCCGCCTCCACCTCGGTCGAGTGAGACTCTCCCGTGACGAGGTACCAGAGCATGTTCAGGAAGTGGCCTCTGGTGAACTGCGGCAGTTCCTCCGTCAGCGCCGCCAGGATGACCGGCACTGTGTGGGGCGCCACCTGGAACAGCATGGACTGCCGTTCCAAGTGACCGTCCAGCGTGCGGCCGATCGTCTCCTCCAGCGACTTGGCCTCGATGAGGGTGGTCAGCGATGAGGGGATATGCGCAGCCGACTGTCCGCACCCGCATCGAAGGGAAGCCCAGTCATGTCGTCCCAGCTCGATAGATGAAGCTCTCATCCTGCCCCCAGCATCCAAGGTCCCTGAGGATCGTACAGAACTCCTGATACGAAGTTGTCGGGTCCGTAATTGCCCTGACAGACGACGCATATTTCCTTCTCCTGGAGCACCTTGCCCATGCCGTCGCCAACGTCCTCTCTTCGAACGGCACGCGTAAAGGTCACATCGTCCGCCGACCATCCGGTGGCGTTCAGAATGTTCGGCTCCGCGCAGCTTCCGTTGCCGGAACAACTCACTGCGATGTCACCGGACTTCTTGTTCACTGCCGCCGTGTACGTGCGCGACTTCGCCTTTCCCGTCGCTGCCCTCGCCATCTCGTCCCGCAGCGCGGTGGCGTCGGAGAGCCTGGTGTCCATGTGCCAGTTGCCCTGAGCACGGTCCATCATCAAGGAGGGCTTGAACTTGCCCTGCAGCCCCCTGGTGCCCGAGGGGCAGTTGTGCACCAGAACCGGCGCAGCCCCCGCCGCCACGAAGAACGTGTGGGCCCGGTCCACTGTCAGGTTATGGACTGCCGTGGTCTGGGTCCACGCCCTCACTGCCGTCAGTTCGACCTTCGTGCCCGAGCCCGTGCTCAGCCACTGGCCCGGCTTCAGGTCGCCGGCGTCCAGCCATTCGTTCAGGTCGGGGACCCAGAAGGGGTGGCCCTCCGTGGCGGTCAGGACGGCTGTCGCGTCGCCGGCCGGGCCGTCCGTGTCGATGGTCAGGGCGACCAGGTGCTTCTCGCCCTTGCCGGTGATCGTGGCGGTGACCTTCTCCGACGATACGGACTCGCCCGTCGTCGGGTCGGTGGCCTGTACCGAGTCGCCTACGTCGACGTCCTCGATGGGTTTGCGGCTGCCGTCCGCCATGACCACCTTCGTGCCTTCGACGAAGCTGTTGGCCGAGGCGGCCAGGCCGGCCACGTCCGCGGCGCAGGACGTGTACTCCACCGCCGTGTCGAGTTTGTCGGCGGCCTCCGCGATGTCGTCCGCGTACTTCGCCGCCTTCGTCGCCATCCGGCCCGCCTTGGCCGCGCGGACCACGCCCGCTCCCGCGCCGCCCGCCAGCGCGCCGGCCACCGTGGCCGCCGCCCAGGCGCACGCCTCCATGTCGCCCTTGGTCAGGCAGTCCTTGAAGTCGTTGAAGCCGGAGGCCTCGGCCGCGAGCTCCAGGCCGACCTTCAGACCGTCCCGGATGTAGGGGGCGGCGGCACGGGCGAACTCCGTGGCCGCCTCGACCGCTGCGGAGACCGTCTCCACGACCTCGCCGGCCGCCGCGACCACCGCGTCCCGCAGGTCCGTGGCCGCCTGGGCCGCGTCCGCGATGACGTTGCGGGCGGTGTCCACGATCTGGGCGGGCAGGTTGGCCGCTGCGGAGACGATGTCCTTCGTCACCGAGATCAGAGGTTTGACCGCCGCCGCTATCTCCGGGAGGGGGCTGTGCTGGATCGCGTAACTTACCGCCGCCTTCGCCTTCTTGGTGATGGCCTTCGCGCGGGCCACCGCGGCCCGTTTGGCCGCCGCCGCCTTCTCGCGGGCCCACGCGGCCGCCGACTTCGCCGCCGAGGTCGCCTTGCTCGTCACCCAGCTGACCGCCGAGGACACCTTCTGCACGGCCCAGCTGACGGCCGACTTCGCCTTGTTGTAGACCCAGCTGGCCGCCCTGCTGATGGCCCGGCCGACCGCCTTCACCGCGGATACCGCGACCCGCCATGCCTTCTTGACGACCGACTTGACCTTGCTGGCCACCTTCTTGACGCCGCTCTTGATGGCGCTGCCGACCTTCTTCACCCCGGACGCGACCTTCTTGCACCAGCCGCAGCTGGGCCAGTGGCCGTCGGCGTCGACGTAGTCCAGCGGTGCGCCGGCGCCGTAGGTGTAGCGGTTGGCGAGGATGGAGGCGCCGCCCGCGTAGCCCACCGAGTCGCGGGAGTCGAAGGTGCCGGTGCCGGAGTCGTACCAGCGGGCGCCCATGTTCACCTGGTCGGTGTCCGGGTCGGTGTAGTCGCCCTGGTAGCCGAGTTCGCCCGCCACTCCGGAGCCGGTGTCCTCCGACTCCACCTCCTCGCCGAACGGGCTGTACGTAGTCGCGTCCGCCAGCTCCGTCAGGTCGGCGTCCGTCGCGTCGAAGTCGCCGACCACGTCGCCGTGCGAGTCGGTCAGGATCAGTTGCGCGGTGCCGTTCTCCGAGACCGACATCAGCTCGTCCAGCGGGCCGCGGCCGTAGGTCGAGGTGCCGTCGCTGGTCGGGTCGGGGCTGAGGCCCGCGTAGCTGAAGTCGGTGCCGTTGCGGGAGTCGACGCGGTCCAGGGAGTCGTAGTCGTACGACACGTCGCCGGCCTGGAGCAGGCGGTCGAAGGCGTCGAAGGCGAAGTCCTCGGTCAGGCCGGAGCTGGTGCGGGAGGACAGGGTGCCGCGTGAGCTGTACGTGTACGTGTAGTCGCCGTCGGACTGGACGCGGTTGCGTTCGTCGTAGACGGCCGTCTTGTCGCCCTCCTGGGTGCGGTTGCCGGAGTCGTCCCAGGCGTAGGCGGTGGTGTCGTCGCCGGCGGTCCAGGAGGTGAGGCGGCCGGCCTGGTCGTAGTCGTAGGTGTTGTCGGCCGCGTTGCTGCCGGTGACCTTCTTCGAGGTCAGGTGGTCGTTGTCGTCGTAGCCGTAGTCGATGGCGGTGACGGCCTGGCCGGTGCTGTTGGTGAGGGTGTCGGTGTCGATGCGGCCCAGGTCGTCGTAGCCGTAGCTGCGGCTCTGGCCGGCGCCGTAGGAGACCTGGCGGAGGGTGCCGGAGGTGTCGTAGGCGTAGCTCTGGGACGTTCCGGTCAGGGAGTCGTTCGCCGTGGTCAGCTGCTGCTTGGTGTAGGTGAACAGGGAGGTGCCGGCGGCGTCGGTGCGGCTGGTCAGCAGGCCGTCGTCGTCGTAGGTGTAGCTCGCCTCGCCGGACGGGCCCTTGGCCGCCAGCAGCAGGCCGCGGTCGTCGTAGGTGTAGGTGTTGTCGCCGTCGGGGGTGGCGGCGGAGGTGAGGCGGCCGGCCGCGTCGTAGCCGTAGGAGCGGTCGGCGGTGGCGGTCTCGGCGCCGGTGCCGGTCTCCTTGACCAGTTGGCCGGTGTTGTCGTAGACCCGGTTCTGGGTGACGCCGCCGGGGGCGGTGGCCCGTACCGCCTGGCCGGCCGCGTCGTAGGCGGTGGTCCAGGTGCGGTCGGCGGCGGCCGGGTCAGCCGTCGTGGCCGGCTCGATGACCGACTCGGCGAGGCCGAGGGTGTTGAACGTGTAGTACGTGGCGTTGCCGCGGCCGTCGGTGTAGCGGGTGCGGTGGCCGGCCGCGTCGTAGCCGAAGGAGGTGGTGATGGTGTCGGTGTCGGAGACCGGCTCGGTCTGCTGCGTCAGGCGGCCCAGCGCGTCGTAGGCGTAGCTGGTGGTGTGGCCGAGCGGGTCGGTCGACCCCACCAGGTTGCCGGCCTTGTCGTAGTCGTAGCCGATGGTGCGCAGCGCGTTGCTGTTCGGGGCCAGGTCGGACTCGGAGACCAGGCGGCCGGCCTGGTCGTAGAGGAGCGACGAGGTGCGGCCGAGGCCGTCGGAGCGGCGGACCTCGCGGCCGGTCAGGTCGTAGCCGAACTCGGTGACCGTGCCGCTGGGTTCGGTCAGCCGGACGATCTGGCCGAGGCTGTCGTAGGTGAACGACGTTTTCGCGCCGCTGGGGTCGGTCTGCGCGGTGACGTTGCCCGCGTCGTCGTAGCTGTAGCGGGTGGTGAACGCGTCGTCGTTGGGCTTGCGTTCGATCTGTGTCTGGGTGACCGGGCGGTCCAGGTCGTCGTAGGTCGTCTCGGCGCGGGCGCCGGTCGGGCCGGTGACGGAGAGGACCTCGCCGGTGCGGGTGTAGGTGTACTTCCACTGGGCGCGGTCGTCGCCGGTGCCGGTGGGTTCGTCGCGGGTGGTGACCCGGTTGAGGCGGTCGTAGCTGTAGCGGGTGACCTGGTCGAGGGGGTCGGTGGCCTCGACCACGTTGCCGAGCGCGTCGTAGCGGTACTGGGCGGCCGGGGTGACCGGTGTGCTGCTGCCGGGCGCGGTGTACGGGGTGCCGGTGCTGCTGATCTGCCGGCCCAGCCGGTCGTACTCGGTGTGGCTGATGTTGCCCAGCGGGTCCTGGGTGGAGGTGGCGGCGCCGTAGGTGTCCAGGCCGACGATGCTCAGCGCGCGGGTCCGCGCGGCGGCGGTGCCGGCCTGCTCGGTGTCGGTCTCGGGGGCCAGCGTGGAGATCTGCCGGCCCAGCGCGTCGTAGCCGTGGTCGGTGACGTTCCCGGCGGGGTCGGTCACGGACTCGGTCAGCCCGCGCTGGTCGTAGGCGTAGGTCGTGGTGAGCGTCTCGGTGCCGTTGTGGACGATCTCCTTGGTGGCGTTGCCCGCGAGGTCGTAGACGTAGTCGACCTGCTCCGGGGTGGCGCTCACCGGCCACGGCACGTGCGACGGGTTGCCGCTGTTCTTCGTCGTGAGGACGTTGCCGGCCTGGTCGTAGGTGTAGCTGGTGGAGCGGGCCAGGCCGTCCGGGTCGGTCACGGTGGAGGCGACCCGGCCGACGGGGTCGTAGGCCGTCTTGGTGACGGTCTGCCCGTTGTCGGTGGTCTCCTTGGTGACGTTGCCGGCGCCGTCGTACTCGTTGGCCTCCACCACGATGTCGCGGGTGGTGCCGTCGGCGTTGTGGAAGCCCTTCAGGGTGATGGACTTGACCAGGTCGTCGCCGTAGTACTGGTACTCCAAGGTGCGGCCCATGGCGTCGGTGTGCTGGGCGAGGCGGCCGGCCATGTCGTAGGCGTAGGACTGCATGACCAGGTCCTCGCCGGAGCCGGCGCCGTCGGCGTCGTCGGGGTCGCCGTCCCAGTCGACGAGGCGCACCTCGGCGATCATGTTGCGCGCGGTGTAGGTGTACTCGAAGCGGTTGCCGTTGCCGTCGACCATGAAGGTCTGGTTGCCGAACGGGTCGTAGCCGTAGGAGGTCTCGTTGCCCTCCGCGTCGGTGACCCGCGCCGGGCGGCCGTGGTCGTCGAGTTCGTACGTCATCGCGCGCGGCAGGTCGGCGCCGACCACGTCGTCGATCGCGGTGGCCGTCACCACGCCGTCCGGGTCGTACGTGGTCGTGGTGCGCTGCTGGTGCTGGGCGCCGGTGACGGCGTCGCCGACCTGCGGGTCCGTGGCGGACACCAGACGGGACAGCTTGTCGTACTGGTAGGTGGTGGTGACGCCGGCGGGCTGGCTGTCGGAGATCTCGGTCTCGCTGAGCCGGCGGCCGATGGCGTCGTAGGTGTAGCGGGTGATCAGGCCGGACGGCTCGGTGACCTCGGCGATGTCGCCGCTGTTGAAGTAGGCGTAGCGGGTGATGGCGCCGCGCGGGTCGGTGCTGGTCTTCAGCAGGCCGGTGGGGGTGTTGCCGCCGTCCCGGGCCGGTTCCACACCGGTGGTGTAGGTGTTGAGGACCGAGCCGCTGTCCGGGTTCTTCTGGGTGAGCAGGTTGCCGTTGGTGTCGTACTTGTACGTGGTGAGGTAGCGGTTGTCGGTGGCGCTGGTGGAGCGGGCGTCGCGGGTCTCGGTGGGCAGGTCGATCCGCAGGTCCAGCTCGTCCAGGCCGGCCGGGTAGGTGGTGTACGAGGTGTGGCAGTCGCCCTTGGCCCGGCAGGTGGTCTGGCTGTTGACGTTGCCCCGGTCGTCGTAGCCGAGGGTGACGGTGTCGCCGGTCTCGCTGGTGGTGACGGTCTGGTAGCCGCGGTCGTCGTAGGTGTAGCTGCGGATCGCGACGCCGTCGACGGGGTGCCGGATGAAGTCGGGGCTGCCGTCGTCGTTGCCCGGCGGGGTGGTGCAGAACATCGGGTCGCCGGGGTCCGGGTCCGTGCAGACCTCGGTGGGCGCGGAGGTGGACGGGGACGGCGAGGGGGTCTCGTCGTACTGCCGGGTGCCCAGGCCCAGCGGTTCGCCGTAGCGCAGCAGTTGCGAGGTCATGCCGTCGTACTCGTAGAAGTACGGCTGGTCGACCGGGTCGTGCACCTCGACGGTGCGGCGCAGGTCGTCCGTGTCGCCGAAGACGGCGGGGGCGCCCAGCTCCCAGGTGCCGCCGCCTGCGTCGGTGTACTCGCTGACCCGGTCGCGGGCGGTGTCGTAGGCGACCTCGGCGGCGGTGCGGCCGCTGGGCAGCACCGTCTTCACGAGGGAGTCGGCGGCCTTGGTGCCCAGGGCGTAGTGGGTGGCGACCGCCTGGGAGCCCAGCGGGTGGTGGTAGACGGCGGCCTCATCGATCGAGCCCGCGAAGGAGCGGTCCTGGGCGCCGCCCCAGCCGGGCCAGCTCGCCGGGGAGCTGGGCCGGGCCGCGCCGATCTGGTTGTAGGTGAGGTTCTGTGCCGCGAGCTGGCCGCCGGCCAGGGTGGCGGCCTGCTTGCCGTCCAGGTAGAGGGTCTGGGTGGAGCCGGTGGCGGAGAGCACCGCGTGGTGCCACTTGCCGTCGTTGACGTTGACGCTGGTGGCGGTCATCGGGTGGGCGGTGCCGTCCCAGAACTGGCCGCGCAGCTTGCCGTCGGTGCCGACGTACAGGGTGGGCACGCCGGTGCCGGGGGCGGTGCCCCACGCCTTGTCCTGGTAGCCGAGCAGCGGTCCGCCGACGCCGCTGGCGATGGTCTTGAACCACACCTCGACGGCCGCGTCCCGGCTCGCCTTCAGGGTGCCGCCGGGCAGCGTGACGCGGGAGGTGGTGCCGTTGAAGGTGGCGGCGGTGGAGGGGTCGCCGGTGGCGGCGCCCGCGGTGCCGAGGGTGACGTCGGTGTAGGTGCCGCGGTCCTTGCCGAGGTTGACCTCGATGGCGCTGTCGGCCGTCGTGCCCTCCTCCTCACCGAACCGCCAGTAGGACTCGGGACGGGAGTCGCGCACCCCGGCCGCGTAGTGGCTGCCGGCGGTGTAGGTGTAGGCGGTGCAGCCGGCCGCGGGGTCGCAGACCTGGTCCAGGACGTCACCGGTGTAGGTGTACGTCCAGGCGAGTGGGGCGCCGTCGACCGCGTTGGTGGCGACCCGGGTGACGTGGCTGCCGGTCCAGGTGAAGGTCAGGGAGCGCTTGCTGCGCGGGTTCTCGGCCTTGGCGAGCTTGCCGCCGGAGTAGGTGTAGTTGACGACGTTGGAGGTGGCGTCGGTGATCTTGACGAGCAGGCCGGTGTTGCTGAAGGAGTACGTCGTCCCGGACTTGTCCTGGAGCGTCCAGGTGCCGGCGGTGGTGTCCTGGGCGAGCTTGGCGAACCGGCCGGGCGGCGGGGCGTAGGAGCCGTCGGGGTTCTTGCCGAAGCGGACGTCCCGGCCGTCGGGGTAGCGGATGACGACGTTGCCGGTGCCGTCGTTGTCGGGGGTGAGCCGGATGTCGTAGCGGGTCGTCCAGCCGGTGCCGAAGGCCAGGTCGCGGCGCGGGTCGAGGCTGTTGTAGGTGCGTACCAGGGTCAGGTCCGGGCCGACGCCGGCCAGTGAGGCGTCGATCGCCGAGGTCGCGTAGTTGCCGACCCCCGGATCGAATTCGAGGTCCTGGCCCTCGCTCAGCCGGGAGGTGATCTCCGGCTGCGGCACCGAGGTGAGCATGGCGATCTGCGCGGTGGGCACCTCGTTGCTCGCGTCCTTGGCGAAGCCGCGCCACAGGTAGGTCTTGTTCCAGGACAGCTGGCCGGCCGGGACGGAGTAGGCGGGGCTCGACTGGTAGGGCGAGGTGACGCAGTTGACGGGCTGGTCGTCGTCGCCCTTCTCGCAGACCTCGAACTTGTACTGGAGGGTCTGCCCGGCGGGCGCGTCGATGTCCACGGCGCTGGCCCACAGCTGCGGGCTGAGGGTCTGCGCCTGGTAGCCGTTGGGCGGGTACTGCTCCTGCACCACGGGCGCGATGTCGAAGACCTGGAGGGAGAGCCGGCCGGGGGCGACCTGCTCGTCGGTGAAGACCGGGCCGCCGGACTTCACCATGGAGAAGTCCAGCATGTACGCGCCCGGCGGCAGCGCCTTGATGGTGGCGGTGAAGGTGGTCCTGGCGCCGTGGGCGACGTTGGTGGTGAGGTTGGCGGCCCGCTGCTGGGTGACCAGCTTGCCGTCCTTGTCGTAGGCCCGGTAGGCCAGGTAGTAGCCGCCGGGCGTCCAGGTCTGCGCGCCCTTGTTGGTGACCGCGACCTTGACCTGGCCGGCCTGGTTCTGCAGGACCGGCGGGTCGGGGACCGGCTGGGTGAAGGAGTAGCTCGCGTTGTAGGGCGAGTGGGTGACGTACAGCTTGGGCGGGTTGGCGGAGCCGGTGCCGGCGAACTTCTTCCAGCCCAGCGAGTCGGTGGCCGACGCGCGCACCGACAGGCCGTAGTTGGCCTGGGTGCCGTCGACCCAGCGCTGCACCAGGTCGCGGCCGGACTTGCCGAGGTCGAACAGCTCGGAGGCGGCGGGGCAGGCGGACTTCGACTTGCCGGTGGCTATGTAGCCGTAGGCGAAGGACTTGGCGGCGAGGCTGCCGCCGACCGCGGGGCCGGGGTAGCTGAGGCCGGTGCCCGCGGACCAGGACTCGGTGACCGGGTGGACGGTGACCGGGCGGGCCTTGCAAGAGGGGGCGTCGTAGTTGGTCAGCTGGAGCTGGGCGCCGAAGATCTTGTGGTGCTTCAGCTCCTCGTCCAGCGAGGGGAAGCCGAGGTAGCTGGCGGTCGCGCCGTCGGCGCCCTTGCCGGCCTGCAGTTCGCTGGTGCCGACGACCGAGCCGCCGCTCTTGACGTAGACGCTGGTCTCGGCGGACGAGGTGTCCACGGAGGGGTCGACCAGGACCGGGAAGACCCGCTCCGGGTCGCGCAGCCAGTTCGCGTCGACGGTGATCCGCAGTGCCTGGCCGCCGCCGGCCTGCTCGACGAGGTCGTAGGTCACGTCCTCGGAGCGGGCCGGGGCGCCCTGCTCGCCGCCGTGTCCGGAGTCCTCCATGAAACCGGCCGGGACGACACCGGCGACCCGGCCCCTGGCGTCGGTCAGCTCGACCGCGCCGTCCACGATCCGTGCCGTCAGCCCGTCCAGGGCGAGCGGGAAGTCGAAGGTGGTCGGGGCGTCGGCCGAGTTCAGGACGAGGGTCTCCTTGACGCCGCCGGCCTGGGCCGCCAGCGTCAGATCGGTGTCCGGGAGCACCCCCGGGTAGGAGACGGTGCTGCCGGCGGCGCGGCCCTGCACGGCGGCGGCGCCGCTCAGGCCGTACGACAGGGACTGTCCGCCGGGCAGTTCGACGGTGGCCAGCCGCGCGGAGTCGGCCCGCTCGTCGACGCGGACGCCGACCGAGTCGGCGGTGTTGCGCCAGCCGCCGCCGTCGCCGGCCGCCCGCAGCTCGGTGTCGATGGGCAGCCAGACACCGTTCGGGCCGCGGTAGTTGACGGGGGTCGGGGACACCTCGGTGGTCCGGGTGCCGTCCTCGTTGGCGTAGGTGCGGCTGAACCCGTTCCGCTCGGCGGGCAGTTCCTCGCTGTGCTCGGCGTCGAATCCGGTGACCTCGGTGGCCGGCGGGGCGACGGCGGCGGCCTTGTTGCGGGCCTTCTTCCCGGCGGCGGCGAGGCTCTGCTTGGCGTTCTTGAGCGGGTACCTGGACCGGAGGGTGCTCGGGGCCTTGGTGTTGATGTCGTTCTCGCCGACCAGGTGGTCCTTGCCGGCCGCGGACGACCAGCGCTGACCGGGGGCCGAGCGGCCCTGGGGGTCCGCGGGGAACAGCGGGATGCCGGTGCCGGACAGTTCCAGGGAACTGACCGCGATCAGGGACGCCAGGAGGATGCCGATGGCCATGCCCCAGCGGCTGTGGCACAGCCGGCGGACGAGCAGTCTCCGGGCAGCTCTCCGGAAGCCAGGCACAGTTCCCCCTCAGGACCACATGCGGGTGATGAATCGACTTGTGGATCCTGAGAGTTGAGTGAAGATCTTGTCCAGGGGCGCACCGACTGTCCACCTGATTGTCATGTACACGAGTTAGCTGTTCACTCTCCCGCCACTGCCGCGTTAACCCGGCGCCGCCTACCGTCCCCCTGCCGGGGGGTGCGCGATCATGTCGGCTCGCTGCCTTCCTGCCCGGGATCACCGCGCTGAGCTGGGAGGACATCGATGAAGCCGCTTTCCGGCGCCCGCTGCGGCCCGCGCGCAGCCGCGTTGACGCCGCCGGCCGCCGTCCTCCTCATCGTCTTCACATGAACGACGACCGGAGCCACGCCACCCCCGTCCGCCCGCCGTCCCACCGCCCTGTGCCGCGGGACGGCCGGACCCCACCGAGTCACAGTCCGGAAGGATGCAGATGAGACCCCTGTCCCGTGGACGGTTCAGCCGCCGGGTGATCGCCCTCACCACCGCGGCCGCCGCACTGCCCATCGTCATGACCACCGCCGCGGGCACCGCCCAGGCCGCGGACGAGATCACCTGCTCGTCGAGTGGTGCCCTCTACTCGGTCACCACCGCGGGCAGCCTGTTGCGGCGCAACGTCCCCGACCCGGCCGGCGCGACCGGCGCCCTGCCCGAGGCCAGCACCATCGACACCGGCTGGGACCAGTACCCGCGCGTACTGACCGCCAACGGGGCGACCTTCTACGGCATCAAGTCGGACGGCCTGTACTTCAGCCACCGCGACGGGACGACCGGCACCTGGGACGTTCACCACCGCAAGATCAGCGACTCGTTCGGCGGTTACCGCCTGGACGCCGGCCGCAACAAGATCAGCGCCGACCGGGGTGGCAACCTCTGGTTCGTCGACGGCGACGGCGACCTGCGGACCGCCCGCTACCTCAGCTCCACCGACACCTGGACCGCGACCAGCAACTGGAAGGTCGCCTCGGGCTGGGGCCGGTACAGCTTCATCGTCGCCACCGAGCTGGGCGTGGTCTACGGCGTGGACTCGACCACCGGCTACCTGCTGCGCTCGCGCTACGACTTCACCAGCCAGCGCTGGATCGAGCAGCACCGCACGGTCAGCTGGGCGGACTGGCGCGATACCGAGGACCTCACCTCCTTCGGCGGTGACACCATCCTCCGGGTCAAGCCCAACGGAGAGGTGCGCCAGTACCGCTTCCGGGAGGACGCGGGTGACTTCGCCCCCTACAACGTGCTGCTGGGCAGCGGCAGCTGGTGGTCCGGCTACACCAGCGTGACCGGCGCCCCGGACGCCTGCCGGCTGGCCGCGGACCACACCCCGGCCAGCCCCGCCGTCAGCACCGAGTCCTTCACGCCGAACAGTGTCATGCAGGCGTCCAGCGGTGAGATCGAGTACGCCTACACGGACAACATCGGGCGGCTGGTCAGCGGCCGGCAGACCGACCCGGCGGACTTCAACTCGGTGCAGTGGACGACCGTCTCGGACAACGACGCCTTCTCCGGGCAGCCGCAGCTCGCCGAGCAGCCGGACGGAAAGGTCGCGCTGACCGCGCAGAACGTCAACAGCGAGATCTGGTGGCGGCGGCACGCCGCGAGTACCCCTGACTGGGGCGGCTGGGTCAATCTGGCCGGTGCGATGGCCGAGCACCCGGTCACCGCCAAGACGGCCGCCGGGGTGCTCGCGCAGTTCGCGGTGGACGCCGACGGCAAGCCCTGGTACCGCGTCCAGCAGCGGGCCAACGTCGACTTCCTGGGGTGGATGCCGCTGACCGGCGAGGGCTTCACCGGACCGCTCACCGCCGTCACCGTCCGCGACGGCATCCAGCTCTTCGGCACCGACGCGAACGGCACCCTGCGCACCGCCACCTTCAGCAACGGCGCCGTCGGCACCTGGACCACCCTCGGCGACCGGACCATCACCGGCACCCCGTCCGTCATCGTCTACCCCGGCTACCGCCTCGGCGTCTTCGCCCGCGACACCACCGGCCACATCATCGGCCTCACCCAGACCACCGAAGGCACCGCCTTCCCCGCCGCCTGGGCCCAGGTCGGCGACAACACCTTCGCCGGCTCACCCTCCGCCGTCATCAGCCCCCTGACCGGCATCACCGAGATCGTCGCCCGCGCCGACGACGGCTACACCTACAACACCGGCGAACAGACCCAGGGCTCCGGCACCTGGCGCACCTGGCAGCAACTCGACTGGGACACCGCCGCGACCGACCCCACCGCCTTCCTCTACACCAACACCAACGGCCCCACCTGGGCCTACACCTTCCGCACCAGCAGCAACCAGACCCGCGTCTACGAAGCCGGCGCCACCGGCCTCGCCGCCCGCTCCACCACCGCCGCCAAGCCCGCACCCACCTTCACCGCACACAAGCTCCCGGCGCCGCCCGCCGAGTGAGCAGTGCGGGGGGTGACGGCGCCGGCCCTCACCCCCCGCACTGCTTCAGCAGCGCCGCCCGGTCCGGCTTGGTCACCGCCAGTTCGTACTTCTCGGCGACCTGCGCGAAGCGGACCGCGTAGGCGCACCGGATCTTCTTGTTCGGCGGCAGCCAGGTCGCCGGTCCGGAGTCGCCCTTGGCGGAGTTGGCGGAGCCGTCGGCCGGGATGAGGTTGAGCGGGTCGTTGGCGAGCTGCTGCCGCTTCTTCTCCTCCCATCGCGAGGCCCCCAGCTGCCAGCTGTAGGAGAGCGGCACCACGTGGTCGATCTGCACCTCGGCGGCGTCCTGCTTGCGCCACTCGATGGTCTTGGCGGTGTACGGGTCGGCCAGCGTCATGGCGACGACCACGCAGTCGGAGCCGGACTTGAACTTCACGTCCTGGCCGTCGCGCTGGAGCACGTCGTTGCGGGTGTCGCAGCCGTTTCTCGCGAGCGGCACGCCGTCGGCCGTGTCCATCCAGGCGTACCCGAACTCGTCCCGGTCGTAGCCGGTCTTCGGGCCGCGGCCCTTGGTGTCCAGTTTGCCGATGAGTTCGCGGGCCGCGGACCGGTCGGCGTCGTCGGTGACGACGGCGAGGCCGGGCTTGGTCCCGTCCGGGTTCTTCAGCGGGCTCACGGCGGGCCCGGCGGCGGGTTCCGCTTCCGCGCCGCTGCCGCCGCTGCCGGCCGCCGTTCTCCCGCCGTCCTCCAGCCCGTCGCACCCGCTGACCAGGGCCAGAGCCAGTGCCGCGGCCGCGGCCCATCCGGTTCGCGTCCTGCCGTACCGCGCCATGCGCGCCTCCCCTTGTTGTGCGTCCGTCCCACGGTAGCGAGGGAGAGGTCCAGACCAAATGGTGCCTTAAGGGGCATTTAGCCGATTTAGGGCGTAACGTCGAAAAGAGTTACGTCTCGGAAGGAGCACCTGCATGGGCTTCCTCGACAAGGTCAAGAGCATGGCCGGCAAGAACCCCGACAAGACCCGGAAGATGTCGGACGCCGCTGCGAAACAGGTCGACCAGCGGACCGGCGGCAAGTACGAGAAGCAGGTCGACGCCGCGCAGCAGCAGGCCGAGGACAGGTTCGGCATGGGCAAGCGGGGCGGCGACCAGCACTGACCCACTCAGCGACGTGGGACGGCCCGTGGCGCCAACAGCGCCACGGGCCCTCTCGCACGTCGCACGGGCCTGGCTACGACCCCAGCACAGAGGTCAGGAACTCCCCGACCCACGCCAGCAACTCCCGCCCGACCAGCGGCTTTCCGCCGACCTTGGCGGTCTTCGGGCGCGGCACCAGCACCTGGTGGGCGGTCGTCTTGATGACCGTGCCGGGGTAGAGCCGCTTCAGCCTGAGCTCCTGCGACTCCCGCAGCTCGACCGGCGCGAACCGGATGTTGTTGCCCTGGAGCACGATCTCGCCGACGGCGCACGCCCGCGCGAGCATCCGCAACCCCGCCACCAGCAGCAGGTTCTCCACCGGTTCGGGGAGTTTGCCGTACCGGTCGACGAGTTCCTCCCGTACCGCCTTGATGTCCTCCTCGCTGTTGGCGGAGGCGATGGAGCGGTACGCCGCCAAGCGCAGCCGCTCGCCGGGCGCGTAGTCGTGCGGGACGTGCGCGTCGACCGGCAGCTCGATCTTGACCTCCAGCGGCGGCTCCTCCTCCACACCGCCCTCCAGCGCGGCCCGGTAGTCGGCCACCGCCTCGCCGACCATCCGCACGTACAGGTCGAAGCCGACGCCGGCGATGTGCCCGGACTGCTCGCCGCCGAGCAGATTGCCCGCGCCGCGGATCTCCAGGTCCTTCATGGCCACATACATGCCCGCGCCCATCTCGGTGTGCTGGGCGATGGTGGCGAGCCGTTCGTGCGCGGTCTCGGTCAGCGGCTTCTCCGGCGGGTACAGGAAGTACGCGTACCCGCGCTCGCGGCCGCGCCCGACCCGGCCGCGCAGCTGGTGCAGCTGACTGAGCCCGAAGTTGTCGCCGCGCTCCACGATGAGGGTGTTGGCGTTGGAGATGTCGATGCCGGACTCGACGATCGTCGTCGAGACGAGCACGTCGAACCGCTTCTCCCAGAAGTCGACCACGACCTGTTCCAGGGCCTGTTCGGACATCTGGCCGTGGGCGGTGGCGATCCGCGCCTCGGGCACGATCTCGCGCAGCCGGGCCGCCGCCCGGTCGATGGACTCGACCCGGTTGTGGATGTAGAAGACCTGGCCCTCGCGCAGCAGCTCGCGGCGGATGGCGGCGCCGATCTGCTTCTGCTCGTAGGGGCCGACGAAGGTCAGCACCGGGTGCCGTTCCTCGGGCGGGGTGGTGATGGTGGACATCTCGCGGATGCCGGTGACCGCCATCTCGAGCGTGCGGGGAATGGGCGTGGCGGACATCGTCAGCACATCCACGTTCGCCCGCAGCTTCTTCAGCTGCTCCTTGTGCTCGACGCCGAAGCGCTGCTCCTCGTCGACGATGACCAGGCCGAGGTCCTTGAACTTGGTCTCGGCGGAGAACAGCCGGTGGGTGCCGATGACGACGTCGACGGACCCCTCCCGCAGCCCCTCCAGGGTCGCCTTCGACTCGGTGTCGGTCTGGAACCGGGACAGCGCCCGCACCTTCACCGGGAACTGCGCGTACCGCTCGCTGAACGTCCCGAAGTGCTGCTGCACCAGCAGCGTCGTCGGCACCAGGACGGCCACCTGCTTGCCGTCCTGCACCGCCTTGAACGCGGCCCGCACCGCGATCTCGGTCTTCCCGTAGCCCACGTCACCGCAGATCAGCCGGTCCATCGGGACCGTCTTCTCCATGTCGTCCTTGACCTCGGCGATGGTGGTGAGCTGGTCCGGCGTCTCCGCGTAGGGGAAGGCGTCCTCCAGCTCCCGCTGCCAGGGCGTGTCGGCCCCGAAGGCGTGCCCGGGGGCGGCCATCCGCGCGCTGTACAACTTAATGAGATCGGCGGCGATCTCCTTGACCGCCTTCTTCGCCCGCGCCTTGGTCTTGGTCCAGTCGGCGCCGCCGAGCCGGTGCAGGGTGGGGGCCTCGCCGCCGACGTACTTGGTGATCTGCTCCAGCTGGTCGGTGGGGATGTAGAGGCGGTCGCCGGGCTGTCCGCGCTTGGCCGGCGCGTACTCCACCACCAGGTACTCCCGGGTGGCGCCCTGCACGGTGCGCTGCACCATCTCGATGTAGCGGCCCACGCCGTGCTGCTCGTGGACGATGTAGTCGCCCGCCTCCAGGGTGAGCGGGTCGATGGTCTTGCGGCGCCGGGCCGGCATCCGCGCGCCCTCGCGGCCGGCGGCCTTCTGCCCGGACAGGTCGGTCTCGGTGAGCACGGCGAGCCTGAGCCCCGGCTCGACGAACCCGTGGTCGATGGACCCGCAGGCCACATGCACGACGGCCGGACTCAGCTCCCCCAGCCCCGCCGACTTGGCGTCGGGGATGTCGAGCCGGGCCGCGATCCCCTCCCCGCCCAGCACCTCGACGGTCCGGGCGGCGGTGCCGTGCCCCTCCGTCACGTAGGCGACCCGCCACCCGTCGGCCAGCCAGCCCTTGGTGTCGGCCAGCGCCTTGGCGGTGTCGCCGCGGTAGGTCTCGGGGGCGTGCATGCCGAGCTTGAGGGTGTCTTCGTCCAGCTCGTCGTCGGCGGCGAACGGCGACACCGACCACCACATCATGCCCAGCTCACGGGCCCGGTCCCGGACGTCCGCGAGCGACCACAGGGAGGCGGCGTCGACATCGATCGGCGCCTCGCCGCCGCCGGCGGTGGCCGCCCAGGACGCCTGGAGGAACTCCTGACTGGTGGCGACGAGATCGGCGGACCGGGTCCGCACCCGCTCCGGATCGCATACGACGGCCATCGCGCTGTCCGGCAGTACGTCGAGCAGCAGCTCCATCTCGTCGACGAGCACCGGCGCGAGGGACTCCATCCCCTCCACGGCGATCCCCTCGGCGATCTTCCCGAGCAGCTCTCCCAGCTCGGGATGTTCCTCGGCCAGGGCGGCGGCCCGTCGGCGCACCTCCTCGGTGAGCAGCAGCTCCCGGCAGGGCGGTGCCCACAGCCCGTGCTCGGCGACCTCCAGGGACCGCTGGTCGGCGACCTTGAAGTACCGGATCTCCTCGACGTCGTCGCCCCAGAACTCCACCCGCAGCGGATGCTCCTCGGTGGGCGGGAACACGTCGAGAATCCCACCCCGTACGGCGAACTCCCCCCGCTTCTCCACCAGCTCCACCCGTGCGTACGCGGCGGCGGCGAGGGCGGTGACGACCTCCTCCAGATCGGCCGTCTGCCCACTGCGCAAGGCCACCGGCTCCAGCTCCCCCAGCCCCTTGACCTGCGGCTGGAGCACGGACCGCACCGGCGCCACGACGACGGAGACCGGCCCCGTCTCCGGGTCGTCGGCCCGGGGGTGGACGAGGCGGCGCAGCACCGCGAGGCGCCGCCCCACGGTGTCGCTGCGCGGGCTGAGCCGCTCGTGCGGCAGCGTCTCCCAGGACGGGTACTCGACCACGCCCTCGGACGGCAGCAGCGAGCGCAGCGCCGCGGCCAGGTCCTCCGCCTCCCGCCCGGTCGCCGTGACGGCGAGCACGGTGCGGCCCGACTCACGGGCCAGCGCGGCCACCGAGAAGGGCCGGGCCGCGGGCGGACCGACCAGGTCGACATGCATGCGGTTGCCGTCACCGGCCGCCGCGATCGCTTCCGCGAGGGCGGTGTCCTTGACGACGGCGTCGAGCAGACCGTGCAGGCTCATGGAGAGGCTTTCCGTCCGAACTGTGCTTCTTGGGTGAACTGTGAATCCCGGGGACCGTGAATCCCGGGGGCCGTGAATCCTGGGGCTGGACAACACGAAGGGCCCGACACGCGGCGCGGGGCGGGGGTGTCCAGGGTACGTCGGGTCGGGGGCGTTCACCCGTTGGAACGAGCGGCTCGGGACACGTCAGGCCGCTACACCGGCACGATCAGATGCGGCTTCCCCGCATCGTGCGTATACGTCAACGTCTGCCATGTTCCCGACCGGGTCCGCTCGGCCCGGGGGAAACCGATCGTCATCGTGCTGCGGTCGACCATCCAGCGGTTGCGGGCGTGATAGGCGGGCGTATCCAGCGCCGGGGCGCGCAGCTCGACGACCTCCGCGAGGCGATCACGCACCTGGGCGATGGCCTGCCGGGCCTCCGCCGGCTGCTGCTGCACGGTGCCGGGGACCACTACGGTCAGCCCGGCCCCGGTCCTGCTCGCCAGCCAGCACAGGGCGAGCGTGTCGATGCCTTTGGCTCCGCCGACGTAGCAGTGGGCACCGTCCACGAGCGGTCCGAGGTAGGCGGCGAACAGATCTGCGTACTCGGTGACACTTCGATGCGCGATGTCACGCGTTCCGGACACGGTCACCACGCGCACCGGCCTCACCGGGCCCGCAGCCCTTCATAAGCCTCCCGCAGATCGGACGCCTCCGACAGTCGTCTCGCCTCCACCACGCGGACGACTTCCAGTGCCCGCCAGTGGTTGGACGGCACGACGCGGCCGCTCAGTATGGCCTTCCGTACCGCGTCGCACGCCTCGTCCAGACGGTCCCCGGCGAGGAGGACCAAGCCCAGATCGATGTTGGCGGAAGCCACCCGACGCGGCCATTGACCGACGTCTTCGGAGGGGCCCAGACGTTTGATGACCTCACGCGCGTACGGCTCCGCCGCGGCGTCCCCCAGCCACGCCAGCGTGGTCGCCGTGTACGCGAGGCACTTGGCCGGGTCGTACTGGTAGTGATGCTCCCTCGGCCGCTGCGGTGCCACCAGCGCGGCCGACATCTTCTGCACCCGGTCGACGGCCGCGTATGTCTCCTTGGCCTGCCCCAGCCGCGCGCGTGCGCGCCCTTCCTGGGCGGTGGCCTGGATCAGGGCGGAGGAACCCTTGGGGGCGACGCTCTGGGCGGCCAGCGACAGGTCCAGTGCACGCGGGTAGTCACCCGTCGTGAGCACGCGCCACGCGTCGGTCTCGAAGCACCAGGCTTCGATCTCGGGGTGGTCCGCCTGTCGTGCCAGGGTGGTCGCGGCCTGGAGCCCGGCGGTCGCCGCACGCTCCTGTTCCAGGTCGATGTGGAGCGTCGCACCGAGCAGGGACAGCCAGCCGCCGACGACCAGCAGCCGCCGATGTTCCGCAAGGGTCATGCGGGCGTCGAGCAGACGCACGACGTACGCGGAGTGCTTCCGGACGCGTTCCAACAGCTCGACCGGCGGCGTCACCGGATACGCCATCGCCAAGTCGTCGAAGGCGGTTTCGAGGCGGGTGAGCGTCTCCGGCCCGACGTCACTGGCCTGCACGCGCCGCGCCAACTCCCAGGCGGCCACTTCGGCATCGTCGGCCGGCTCACCGTGGCAGAGCCAGCCGGATGTGTCGGCGGCGGGCAGGACATCTGCCGCCAGCAGTTCGTCCAGTCCCCTGGACGTCAAGCGCAAGAGCTTCGCCAACTTCGGGCGTTGGTGCGGCTGGGGTTCCGCGTCACCCCGTTCCCATCTCTGCACAGTGGTGCGGTCGACACGCAACGCTTCCGCGAACTCTTCCTGCGTGTACCCGCTCGCCTTTCGGCGCCGTGCCAGACGCTGCCGCTTCACTGCCATGCCCGTGCTCCGTCCGGGATGCCGTCCGCCCTGGTCAGCGTAGCGCGTGCGGCCTTTCCGCCGCCGGGATGCCGCATTTCCGCCGTGGTGCGACCTGGGTACGGCCCGGCAGCCTGACTCAGGCAAGGACCCCCGCGACCGCGCGAACGACCCGGGGGCGTGGCCGACGCTTCAGAGGAGCGAGGACATGAGAAACGTTGTCCATACAGTTTTGCGGTGGCTGAGTACGGCCGTCCGGCGTGGGCCCGCGAGCCCGTGGGACTCCCCGGTCAGGGCGGTGCCGGTGCCGGTGCCGACGCCCGTTCCGGTTCCGGTTCCGTACGGCCCGGCGTGGGTTCTGCCACCTGCCAGTTGGGCGGCCCCGCAGGCCACGAGCACCGTGCCGGGAGCCGGCCGGTGAGCGCCCCCGAGTCCGACTGGCAGCGGGCCTACCGGCTCTGGTTCGAGCACGCCCGCGGGTGCGAGGTGTGCAAGCGGGTCGCCGCCGTCGCGGAGGGGTGTGCCGAAGGTCAGGAACTGTGGGGCGGCTACCGGCTCGCGCGAATCGACGGGGGCAAGCAGTGGCCATGACCATCCGGGTCTACCGGGTCGATCCGCGGACCGGTGCGCGCACCCCGGTACGGGGCAAGCGGACCGTGACACCCGACACCTTGCCGGAACTCTTCAGCCGGTATCCGCCCTGCGCCTGCCCCCGCTGTCGCTGACGTCCGGGTCAGTCCTGTCTGCCGGGCAGCGGCAGCAGGACGCGGAAGGCCGGGACGGCCACCGCGGCGACGATCAGGTGCATCACCATCAGGGCGATGACCGCGCCCCAGCTCGTGCCGGGCTGGTCGGAGGTGCCGAGGAGGATGTCGGGGACGAACGTGACGAGCAGGATCACCGGT
Organism: Streptomyces sp. JW3; assembly: GCF_052216785.1. Classification (NCBI taxonomy): domain Bacteria; kingdom Bacillati; phylum Actinomycetota; class Actinomycetes; order Kitasatosporales; family Streptomycetaceae; genus Streptomyces; species Streptomyces sp. JW3. The sequence goes on from NZ_JBQOUX010000010.1 coordinate 101,800, forward strand.
ATCCAGGTGCGCAGTACCCGGGCGGGGTGGGCCGCGCGGGCCCGGACCAGGGCCCAGCCGCCGGCGCCGGCCAGTACGCCGACGACGGTGAGGAGGGCGTAGTCGGCCAGGTGGAGCTGCTCGAAGTCGTCGGAGGCGCCGGCGGCGTGGGCGATCGCGGCGACGGCGGCGTTGAGGGCCACGGCGACGACGGCGGTGGCCAGCACGCCCCCGGCCACCACGAGCCCGCCTGGGCGGGTGCGGCCGGCAGGGTGGGCGATGGGCTGTCCGTTCACGGGGTACTCCTCGGCTCGGTGGCACCGGGTGGGGATCGGGTCCGCCCTCGGCGCACCGGCGGCCCGGCGCCGCGCGGGCGTCATGCGCTGAACGTAACGACCGGTCGCGCTGCGTCTAACTGATCGCCGGGAACCCATCCCCTCGGCACCCCCCGGACGTCCCGAACGGGCCATCGCCCCGTCCCGCCACGGCGCGTCCGGCACCGGCGCGCGACGGCGCCGGGGAGTCCTTGACTCCCCGGCGCCGTTCCCCCGTGTCCCCCGTACACGGTGGTCTTCAGGAGGTGGCTACTCCGTGGCGATCGCGTTCAGTACGTTCATGCGGCCCGCGCGGAACGCCGGGATCAGCGCGGCGAACAGGCCCACGAAGGCGGCGGCGACGAAGACGCCGGTGATGGTCGGCCAGGGGATGTCCAGGACGTTCAGGCCCTCCAGGGCGAGCAGGCGCTGGGCGGTGGTGCCCCAGCCCAGGCCGAGGCCGAGGCCGAGCAGGGCGCCGAAGAGGGCGATGACCACGGACTCCAGGCGGATCATGCGGCGCAGTTGGCGGCGGGAGAGGCCGATGGCGCGCATCAGGCCGATCTCGCGGGTGCGTTCGACGACCGAGAGGGCCAGGGTGTTCACCACGCCGAGCACCGCGACGACGATGGCCAGGGCGAGCAGGCCGTAGACCATGTTGAGCAACTGGCCTATCTGGTCCTTCAGTTCCTGCTTGTAGTCGGTCTGGTCGCGGACCTGGTACTGCGGGTAGGGGTCCAGCGACTTCTTCAGCGCCGCGTACGCCTGGTCCTCCTGGCCGTCCGCCGCCTTGGCGAACATGATCGTGTTCGGCGGGATCGCGGCGGCCGGTACGTACTTGCGCATCGTGTCGATGCTGAGGTAGCGGGCGCCCTGGTCGATCGCCGTGTCGTCGTCGGTGATGGCGGCGACCTTGAGTTTCGCCGTCCGGCCGCCTTCGAAGGCGACGGAGATCGTGTCGCCGACGCTCACCCCGTGCTGCTTCGCGTAGTCCGAGCCGACCGACATCGCGTCCGTGCCGTACGCGTCGGACAGGTCGCCGGCCGTGGTCGGGCGGCGCAGGTCCTCGGCGTAGGTGGCGTCGGCGGCGGTGACGCCGTTGTCGTCCGTCTTGCCGTCGGGCGAGGTGAGCGTGGCGTCGAGGACCTTGTAGCGGGTGACGTGTGCCAGGCCCGGCGTGTCCCGCATCGCCTGCTCGGCCCCCGGCACGATCCGCTGGTTGCCCTCGACGATGAAGTCCGCGCCGACCGACTTGTCCAGCTCACTGGTGGCCGAGGCGACCATCGAGGAGCCCACCACCGACAGACAGGCCACCAGCGCCAGGCCGATCATCAGGGCCGCGCCGGTGGCACCGGTACGGCGCGGGTTGCGCAGCGCGTTGCGCTCGGCCAGCCGGCCGACCGGGCCGAAGACCCGCAGCAGCACCGCGCCGAGGACGCGGACCACCACACCGGCCAGCAGCGGGCCGATCACGACGAAGCCGATCAGGGACAGGACCACGCCCACGCCGAGCAGCGACGCCCCGTCGCTCGCCTTGTCCGCCGTGCCCGCCGCGTACAGCGCCGCGCCGCCCGCGCCGGTCAGGACGACGCCGAGCGCGGCGCGGATCCGTCCCGCCCGGCCGTCGGCCGGGGTGCCCGCGTCGCGCAGCGCGGCCATCGGGGAGACCTTGCCCGCCCGGCGGGCCGGCAGGTAGGCGGCCAGCACGGTGACCACGACGCCGAGTACCAGGCCGACCACCGGGGTGGCCGCCTTCACGGTCAGGTCGTCGGTGGACAGGTTCATGCCCGCGGCCGACATCAGCTCCATCAGCCCGATCGCGATGCCGACGCCGGCCGCGACACCGAGCACGGAGCCGACGACGCCGAGGAGCAGTGCCTCGATGAGGACCGAGCGGTTGACCTGGCGGCGGGAGGAGCCGATGGCCCGCAGCAGGCCGATCTCGCGGGTGCGCTGGGCGACCAGCATCGAGAAGGTGTTGATGATCAGGAAGATGCCGACCAGGAACGCGATCCCGGCGAAGCCGAGCATGGCGTACTTGATGACGTCCATGAACTCGCCGACCTCCGAACGGGCCTCGTCGGACGCCTCCTTGGCCGTCTGGATCTGGTAACCGCCGGCGTCGTCGCCGACAGTCCGCGCGACGTTCCGCTTGAGGGTCTCGTCGGACACCCCGGCCGCCGCCGTCACATTGACCTGGCTGAACCGGTCCGCCCCGCCGAGCAGTTGGCGCTGCGCGGTGGCGGTGTCGAAGTAGATCACCGCGGCCCCGGGGTTGGTGACGGTGAAGGCGGCGATGCCGACGATCCGCGCCTTGAAGTCGCCGGTCTGCGCGATGGTGCGCAGTTCGTCGCCGATCTTCAGGTGGTGCTTGTCGGCGGTGTCGGAGTCGATCATCGTCTCGGTCGGGCCGCGCGGGGCGTGCCCGGAGGTGATCTCCATCGACCGCAGGTCGTTCTTCGTCCAGTTGCCGGCGATGGTCGGGGCGCCGCTGGTGGCGCCCACGTTGTCGTTGTCGGCGTCGACCACGGTCACGTTCATCGAGACGACCGCGCCCTCGGCCGACCGCACGCCGTCCGTCGAGCGGATCTCCTCCAGCGTGGCCGCCGGCAGCGACAGCGGCACCCCGCTCTGCGGCGTGTCCTCGGACTCGGCGTCCTTCGGGGCGACCGTCACGTCGGAGGAGGTGACCGCGAAGAGCTTGTCGAACGTCGTGTTCATCGTGTCGGTGAACACCAGCGTGCCGCACACGAACGCCACCGACAGCAGCACCGCCACCGCCGACAGCGCCATCCGGCCTTTGTGCGCGAAGAAGTTGCGCATCGAGGTCTTCAGCACGGTCATGACGTACGCCCCCGCGCGTCGAAGTCCTTCATCCGGTCGAGCACCGCGTCGGCGGTCGGCTCGCGCATCTCGTCGACGATCCGGCCGTCGGCCAGGTACAGCACCCGGTCCGCGTAACTGGCCGCCACCGGGTCGTGCGTGACCATGACGATGGTCTGCCCCAGTTCGTCCACCGACCTGCGCAGGAAGCCCAGTACCTCGGCGCCCGCGCGGGAGTCGAGGTTGCCGGTCGGCTCGTCCCCGAAGATGATCTCCGGCCGGGCGGCCAGCGCCCGCGCCACCGCCACCCGCTGCTGCTGACCGCCGGAGAGCTGGGCGGGCCGGTGCCCCAGCCGCCCGGCCAGCCCCACGGTGTCCACCACCCGGTCCAGCCACGCCTTGTCGGGCCGGCGGCCGGCGATGTCCATCGGCAGCGTGATGTTCTCCAGCGCGTTCAGCGTCGGCAGCAGGTTGAACGCCTGGAAGATGAAGCCGATCCGGTCCCGGCGCAGCCGCGTGAGCTTCTTGTCCTTCAGCCCGGTGATCTCGGTCTCGGCCAGGTGGATCTGCCCGGAGGTGACGGTGTCGAGCCCGGCGAGGCAGTGCATCAGCGTCGACTTGCCCGACCCCGACGGGCCCATGATCGCGGTGAACTCCCCGCGCGCCATGTCCACGTCGACGTGGTCCAGGGCGACGACCCGGGTCTCCCCCGCCCCGTACGCCTTCACGACCTGCCGCGCCCGCGCGGCGACGGCCGTACGTCCTCCTGTGCTCCCGTGCGCGGGAATGGTCACGGCCGATGTCATGGCAAGTCTCCTATGTCGGTCATCGAATGAGCCGCCGGTGCCGGCGACGAGCAGCGCGCGTGCGTGGTGCTGGATGCGTGGTGCTGGATACGTAGTGCTGAATACGTGGTGCTGGATACGTGGTGACGGAGAAGAGTCTGGCCGCCCGCGGCAGCCGTCCGCGATGGTGTTCAGCGCAGTCTTCTCCTGGGGCAAACCCCACCCCCACCGGTCCGGTTCACCGCCCCCCAGCGGCGTAAAGCCAGGCTAAGGACCACAGGGGGCCGCTCTCGTCCTCCGGCGGTACGAACCCTCCCCGAGCCCTGGTACGGAGGTACCCCTAGGGGCAGTCCACCCTCCGGTGGACAGCGTCTCGGGGTCGCTCTCCACCCTGGGACGCACCCGGCCTGCACCCTCCCGCCGCGTCAGCGGCAAGTGCGAAGCTGATACCCCCAGTTGGGGAGGTACCGGTGGAGGAGGGTTCCAGGGTGGACGACACCAAGGACGCGGCCCGTGACGCCGCGCGGGCCGGCGGCAGCGGCCGGCGCGGACCGGTGGTCGCCGCGCTCATGCTGGCGATGGCACTGGCGGCCCTGGACTCCACCATCGTCTCCACCGCCGTCCCGCAGATCGTCGGCGACCTCGGCGGCTTCTCCGTCTTCTCCTGGCTGTTCTCCGGCTATCTGCTGGCCGTCACCGTCACCCTCCCGGTGTACGGCAGGCTCTCCGACACCTTCGGCCGCAAACCCGTACTCGTCGCGGGCGCCGCCCTGTTCCTGCTGGGCTCACTGCTGTGCGCGCTGGCCTGGAACATGGCCGCGCTGATCGCCTTCCGCGTCGTGCAGGGCCTGGGCGGCGGCGCGCTCCAGGGCACCGTGCAGACCCTCGCCGCCGACCTGTACCCGCTCAAGGACCGCCCGAAGATACAGGCCCGGCTGTCCACCGTGTGGGCGGTCTCCGCGGTCGCCGGACCCGCCCTCGGCGGACTGCTCGCCTCGTACGCCGACTGGCGGTGGATCTTCCTGGTCAACCTGCCGGTCGGCGCGGTCGCCCTCTGGCTCGTCGTGCGCCACCTGCACGAGCCGCGCCGGGCGAGCGAGGGCACACGCGCGCGTACCGACTGGGCGGGCGCGCTGACCGTGTTCGCGTGCGGCGGCGTGCTGCTGACCGCGCTGGTGCAGGGCGGGGTGGCCTGGCCCTGGTGGTCCGCGCCGTCACTCACCCTGTTCGGGACGGGACTGGTCCTGCTGGCAGCCGTCGTGGCCGTCGAACGCCGGGCGGCCGACCCGATCATGCCCGGCTGGGTGTGGCGGCGCCGCACGATCGCCGCCGTCAACCTGGCGCTCGGCGCGCTCGGCCTGCTGATGGTGGCGCCCACGGTGTTCCTGCCGACGTACGCCCAGTCGGTACTGGGCCTGGCGCCGGTGGCCGCCGGGTTCGTGCTGTCGGTGTGGACGCTGAGCTGGCCGGTGTCGGCGGCGCTGAGCCAGCACGCGTACCGCAGGATCGGCTTCCGCGACACCGCCCTGCTCGGCATCGGCACGGCCGCGCTGATCCTGTTCGCGTTCCCGTTCCTGCCGTATCCCGGCGCGGCCTGGCAGCCGGCCCTGCTGATGCTGCTGCTCGGCGGCGCGCTCGGCCTGTTCCAGCTCCCGCTGATCGTCGGCGTGCAGTCGACGGTCGGCTGGGCGGAGCGGGGCACCGCGACCGCGTCCGTGCTGTTCTGCCGGCAGAGCGGCCAGACCGCCGGGGCGGCCGTCTTCGGCGCGATCGCCAACGGGGTACTGGCCGCGCGGCTCGGCGGCGCGAGCGACCTCGACTCGGTGACGCGGGCGCTGGACGCGGGAACGGAAGCGGGAACGGAAGCGGGAGCGGGAGCGGGGACGGGCGTCGCGGCCGGGGCGGGGGTGGCGGACGAGGCCGTACGACGGGCCGTCGCCGAGGCCGTGCACGCCGTCTACCTCGGCGCGGCGGGGGCGGCGGCCCTGGCGTTCCTGGTGCTGCTGATCCTCGCCCCGCGCAAGTTCCCGGTCCTGACGGACTGAACCAAAGAACGGAACGACCGGCCCGGTCCCCGTTCCGAGGAGAACCGGAATCCGAGGTTTTCCACATACCGACCACTCAGTTTGGGGAAAACCCCACACGCCCCAGAACCGCCGGGTAACGTGCGAGCACCGCACCCCCCTCTCCCTGCGGTCCGTCCACAGCGGACCCGAGCCTCGCAAGGAGCACGGGATGACCCATGACCCGTACATGCCATTAACGCAACCCGTCCCCGCTCCCGCACCGGAGGACACCGCGACCCTCCGCCTGCCCTCCGTCCGCGCGCGCGGCGACGTACGCGCCCTGCGCACCGCCTACCGCAGACAGCGGCGGATCGCCACCTTCGCCGCGCTCGGCTACTTCCTGGTGTTCCTCTGCCTGGCCGCCTTCGCCCCGTCGGCGCTGACCGGTGACGTCACCGCCGGCCTGCCCCTCGGCCTGCTCCTCGCCCTGCTCCAACTGCCCGTCACCTGGCTGGCGATCGTCCTGTACGAGCACACCGCGCGGCGCCGCGTCGACCCGCTCGTGGAACGCATCCGCAAGGCGAGCGCAGTGGACGCGCGACGGGAGGCGCGCCGATGACCGGGTTCAGCGAGAGCGCCCAGGCGATGTTCCTGGTCGGCTTCTCCGCCGTCGCCGCCATCACGCTGCTGCTGTGCGTGATGACCGGCCCCGACCGCGACGACCTGGACGAGTTCTACACCGGGTACGGCTCGCTCTCCGCGCTGCGCAACGGACTGGCCATCGCCGGCGACTACATCTCCGCCGCGACCGTCCTCGGCACCGGCGGCGTCATCGCCCTGTTCGGCTTCGACGGGGTGGTCCTCGCCCTGAGCACCGCCCTGTCGCTGCTGCTCCTGATGTTCCTGATGGCCGAACCGCTGCGCAACGCGGGCCGGTTCACCATGGGCGACGTACTGGCCCGCCGGATGACCGGCCGCGCCGTGCGCGTCACCGCCTGCGCGGTCACCCTCGCCGCGCTGGTCCCGATGATGCTGGTGCAACTGGCCGGCACCGGGCAGCTGATGTCGTTCCTGCTCGGCTTCAGCAGCGCGTCGCTCCAGACCGGCTGCGTCATCGGGGTGGGCGCGCTGATGATCAGCTACGCGGCGATCGGCGGCATGAAGGGCACCGCCCTCATCCAGATCATGAAGATCGTCATGCTGCTCGGCTCGGGCGCCGTGGTCACCCTGCTGCTCCTGTACCGGTTCGACTGGAACCCGGGCCACCTGTTCGACGCGGCGGCCCGGGGCAGCGGCGCCGGGCAGGCGTTCCTGCACCCCGGCCTGGAGTACGCCGCCGGACCGCAGCCGGGCCTGGACATGCTCTCCTCCCAGCTCGCCGTGGTCCTCGGCGGCGCCTGTCTGCCGCACGTCACCATGCGCATGTACACCGCGTCCAGCGCCCGCCAGGTACGCCGGTCGATGTCCTGGGCGGTCTCCCTGACGGCCCTGTTCGTGGTGGTCGTCACCGTGGTCGCGTTCGGCGCGACGGCGCTGGTCGGGCGGGAGACGGTCGCCGAGACCGACGCAGCCGGCAACTCGGCCTACCTGCTGGGCTCCCGCGCCGCCTTCGGCACCGACGTGACGATGGTGGAGACCTTCCTGTTCACCACCGTCGGCACCGCCATGTTCCTCACCCTGCTCGCCTCGGTCGCCGGCATGATCCTGGCCTGCGCCAACTCCCTCGCCCACGACGTCTTCGCCACCCGCCCCCGCCCGCTCACCCCGCGCCGGGAGATGACCATGGCCCGGCTGTCCGCCGTCGCCGTCGGCATCCCCACCATCGCGCTGGCCGTCCTGGTGCAGCACCGCAGCCTCCAGCCGCTGGCCACCCTCTCCTTCTGCCTGGGCGCCTCGGCCCTGTGCCCCGCCCTGGTCTACAGCCTCTTCTGGCGCCGCTACACCCGCAGCGGCCTGCTGTGGACCCTCATCGGCGGCAGCCTCGTCGTGCTCGCCCTGACCCCGGGCACCAGCCTGGTCTCCGGCACCCCCGTCGCCGCCTTCCCCGACGCCGACTTCAACTGGTTCCCGTTCACCACCACCGGCCTGGTCTCCATACCCGCCGGCTTCGCCTTCGGCTGGCTGGGCACGGTGCTCTCCGGCCGGCGACCGGCGGAGGAACAACGCGTACGGTACGAGGCCCTGGAGGCGGACCTCTACGCGGGAACCGCCCGCGGCGGTCCGGCCGCCTGACCGGGGCGACGGTGCCGGCCGGTCACTCCACCGCCCGCCCCGTCAGCGCGCTCAGCCGGCCGCGGACCTGGTCCAGCTGCGCCTGCACGTCGTCCCACCGCTCCCCGTGCTCGCGCAGCACCCGCTCCGTCTCCCGGACGATCCGCTCCCTGCGCGCCCGAGCCCCGGCGACCAGCTCGGCCGCCCGGACCCGCGCCTCCTCCGGCCGCCGCCGCGCCGACTCCTCGGCCGCGGCCAGGTCCTGCTCCGCGCCGGCCAGCTCCCGCTCGGCGCGGGCCAGCAGCTCGGCGTGACGCACGTCCACCGCGGCGGCCCGCTCGGCGTCCTCCCGCTCGGCCGCGGCCCACCGCGCCGCGTGCTCCCGGGCCTGCTCGGCGAGCATCCCGGAGGTGCGCCGCCGCATCTCGCGCAGCGCGCCCAGCACCTCGCCGCGCCGCGCCTTCACCTCGCGCCGGGCCCCGATCCGCAGCTCGTCGGCCTCGGCCCGCGCCGCGAGCAGCCGCTGCCGGGCCCGCTCATCGGCCTCGGCGCGCACGGCGTCGGCGTACGCCCGTACCGACTCCGTCACGCCCGCCGCGTACGCCCGCGCCTCCCCCACCAGGCGGTCACCCTCCGCCCGCGCCCGCCCGCGCACCGCGTCGGCCTCCTCGCCCGCGGCCCGGAACAGGTCGCGGGCGCCCGCGCCGAGCGCCTCGTAGTCCTGCGGCGCCAGCCCGGCCACCGTCTCCCGCAGCGCGGCCAGCTCCTCGGCCATCTCCCGGGCCAGCACGGTGAGCCGGGCGGCCCGCTCCCAGGCGGCGTCCCGCTCCTCACAGAGGACCGCGGCACACGCCTCGACCTGCTCAGGACGGTAGCCACGCCCCCGTACGGGGACGAAGCCTCGGGACGGCATCGGTGCGGTGCTCATGTCCGCACATCTTTATAGATGTGACGTAAGTGCTCATAACGCGACACTCCGGGCACATGGGGAGGGGGTGACGGAGGCGCTCAGCCGCGCCGCGTCACAGCAGCCCGTCCCACATCTCCTCCAGCAGCACCGACCACCAGCTCTCCGGCGACCCCAGCGCCGGCCCGTCCAGCGCGGCCAGCTGGGCCTGGAAGTCGACGGTCCAGCGGCCCGCCTGCTCCTGGTTCAGCCCGTACCGCAGCCGCCACATCCGCCCCAGCAGCGCCAGACAGCGCGCGAACTCCGGCAGCCCCGTGTTCACGAACTGCGGCGGCACCGGCGCACCGCCGAGGCCGGCCTCCACCGGCACCGCCACGATGTTCGCCGTGCCGTACTGCACACAGACCGCCTTGCCGAAGTCACTGCCGACGACCAGGTACGAACCGGCGTCCGAGGCCGGCCGCACCCCCCGCTCGGCCGCCAGCTCCGCCAGCGTCGGCACCGGCCGGCCCGGCTGCGCCTGCGCCCAGAAGAACGGTCCCATGTCCACCGGCAGCCCCGCCACGACCAGCGTGTGCGCCACCACCGGCGGCACTCCCTGCCGGTCCACCGCCGCCTGCTCGAAGCGGAACACCCCCGGCCCGAACGCCGCCGCCAGCTCCTGCGCGATGCCCTCCGGCGGCAGCGGCGGGGCCGGCGGCACCGACGGCAACGGCGCCCGCACCGGCGCCGGCCGCGCCGGACCGTCCGCGACCTGATGCAACTCGCCCTGATGACTGATCAGTTGAGCCATGCCCTGCTGCCGGCTCGCGTGATCGGTGCCGTACGGCGCGATCGACGTGATCCGCGCCTGCGGCCACTGCTCCCGGATCATCCGCGCACAGTACGCGCCCGGCAGCTCGCAGGACTCCAGCTCGGTGTGCAGCTCCAGCACCTGGTCCGGCGGCACGTTCATGGCCCGCAGCTCGTGGTAGATCTGCCACTCCGGATGCGGGGTGCCCGGCGCGGACCGCCGGATCAGCTGCTGCTCGGAACCGTCCTGCGCGCGGTAGCGCAGCACCGCCTGGTACCCGGGACCGACGGTCGGCTGCCCGGCGGGCCGCGGCGGATACCCGTACGCCGGGGGCGACGACGGCGGCGGCACGGCACCCTGTTGCGGCACCGGCTGGGACATCGGCTGCGGCTGACCGGGGGGCGGTACGGCACCCTGCGGCACGCCGGGGGCGGACGGGGGCGCGCCGGGGCCGACCGGGGGCGCGGCCAGCACGGTGGGGGCGTGGTGCACGCCGGCCTGACCTCCTTGGACGCCGGGGGCGCCAGGCGCGCCGGGGGGCGCGGGAGGGTGCGGTACGCCGGGGGTCGCGGGGGCGCCCGGGGGCGGCGGGGTGCCGCCAGGCCCGGCGAGCACCGTCGCGGCGTGGTGGACACCGCCGGGAGGCGCGCCACCGGGGGTGCCCGGGG
>NZ_JBQOUX010000110.1:0-26600 GCF_052216785.1 Streptomyces sp. JW3
CCGCAGGCCGCCGCCGCCCGCGGCATGGCCTTCGAACACCTCGACCAACTCGCCATGGACCACCTCCTCGGCGCCCGGGGCTGAGCACACGCGCGTACCGGGACGACGCCCTGCGCATCGTCCCGGTGGTGCGGCGGGGGAGGAGCGGGGCGGGACGGCTGCTCATGCCGCTGTGCGGATGTCCCGATTCCCGTACCGGATGTCCCGATTTCCCGTAGGAGGGTCGCGTCGGGGCCGGGCGGAGGGGACTCTGAACGGTATGGCCATGCCGCCCGCACCACCGCCACGGCCGCCCGGCGTCCCGCCGCCACCGGGAGGCGGCTTCGGTCCGCCCAGCGAGGGTTTCGGACCGGGACAAGGGGGCGGAGGCGGACGTGACCTCAGAAGGCGGCGGAACGCGCTGATCCTGGCGCTCGCCCTGATCGTGGCGGCCGGTGCCGTGGTCGCGATCGTGCTCATGGCTTCGGGAAGCGACGACTCGCCCGACGACCTGCCGCCCGCTGAGAGCAGCGCGAGCGCCTCCCCCTCCCGATCCCCCGACATCCCGACCGGCTTCCCCAGCCAACTGCCCAGCGAGCTGCCGACCGAATTGCCGTCCTTGCCGACCGGCCTCCCCAGCCAACTGCCAAGCGATCTGGAGTCCTTGCTCCCGTCCCTGGTCGTGGAGGCGGCGCGCTGACTGGTGAGCGGGTAACGGGTAACGGGGCAGCGGCGAGCAGGTGCTGGGTGGTGGACGTGGCGAGGATGGACGCGGGGTGGTGGATCACTCGGCTGTGGACCGGCCGGACGAACCCTCGCGGGACCCGGGCGGAGCATCACCGGATCGGTCGGGTAGATGCCTGATCGGTCGCCGGGACCCGGGCGTCAGGGCTCGTTCCCGGCCGCCGGCGTCGCCGAGGCCAGCGCCGTCGCCGGGTCCCGCGTCGGTTCCCCCGCAGGTACCCAACGGCCGTCCTCCTCGCGGTACGGCCACCACCGGCCGTCGGTGCCCAGGCGGAGCTGGAGCGGTGCTCCGGTGACCGTCCACCGATTGGAGCGCGCCCGCAGCAACGGCTGTTCACCCTCGTCCCAGGCGGTTTCCAGTGCGGCACGCGCGCGTGCCAGCGTTTCGCCCTCCACCGCCCACTCCTCCTCCAGTACGGCGAGCGCGTCGGCTCCGCCGAGCCGCCACGCGCGTACGGCCACGGCGAAGTCCTCCGGGGCATGCCCCGATCCTGCGGCGAGGCGGGTCACCACCGCGCGTTCTACGGCGAGTCGGACTGCCATCTGGGCAGCCATCTCGGGTGCGGGTGCGGGTGCGGGTGCGTGCGATGGCGCCGGTCCGTCCGCCGCCAGGCGCACCGCGTCCCGCGCGGTGGACGATGCGCGCTCCAGGGGCCGCTGTCCGTGGTCGGCGGACAGGGCCGCGACGAGCAGACGGTGTGCCTCCGCCGCCGTCCTCGACGCGAGGAAGCTCAGAGCCGCCGGTTCGACGCCGACGCCGGGGCCGGGGGCGGTGTCCGTGTCGAGGGACGGTGGCACGCCCGGCTGCTCTGGAACGCCGGGAAGACCGGGCAGCGGCGGCAGCACGTCGGCCGTCGCGTAGGCGTCGGCGGCGTCCACCCCCTCAGCCGGAGAGGTGCCCTCCGCAGGCGGGCTTCCAGGCCCCTGGAGTGCGTCCCGTACGGCCCGCTCACCGCGTCCGCGTACCAGCAACAGCACGAACGGATCCTGATCCAACAACCGTGCCACCTGGTAGCACAGTGCCGCACTGTGCCCGCAGTGGTCCCAGGCGCCGCAGTCGCACTCCGGCTCCAGATCGCCGGTGCCGGGCAGCAGCTCGACGCCGGCGGCCGCCGCGTCCTCCACCAGATGCGGAGGCATCTCATGGTCCAGCAGAGCGGCGACATGACCGGCCCGCTCGACCGCCATACCGACGAACCGGTCCCAGTCCTCACCGGACAGCTCCGGCAGCAAAACGTCGGCCCGGTGCCCCGTGCCGTCCCGGTCCCGGACGACCGCCGTGATCCGCCCGGGCCGCACGGACACCGCGCCGACCGCCCCCGCGCGGGCGAGCCGACGGCCGGTCCGCACCTGCTCACCGTCGAGCGCCGACTCCTCCAGCGCCCGTACCCAGGCCCGCCCCCACCAGCTCTGCGCGAAGCCCCGCCCGTGCGCGGGCGGCAGCGCGGCGAACGTGCGCTCCATGTCACCGTCACCACTGCCACTGCCACTGCCACTGCCACTGCCACTGTCGTACTGAGTCATCACGCCCCACCTCGCAGTTCCACCAGATCGGCCAGCTCCGCGTCGGTCAGCTCCGTCAGCGCCCCCTCGCCGGAACCGAGTACGGCGTCGGCCAGCTCCCGCTTACGGTTCAGCAAGGACGCGATACGGTCCTCGACGGTCCCCTCTGCCACCAGTCGGTGCACCTGTACCGGGCGCGTTTGACCGATGCGATGGGCGCGGTCGGTCGCCTGTGCCTCGACGGCCGGGTTCCACCAGCGGTCGTAGTGCACGACGTGCTCCGCGCGGGTGAGATTCAGGCCGGTGCCCGCCGCTTTGAGCGACAGCAGGAACACCGGCGCCTCGCCGTCCTGGAAACGCCGTACCGACTCCTCGCGCGCGGCGACGGGTGTCCCACCGTGCAGGAACAGAGAGCCCACACCCCGCGCCGCCAGGTGCCGTTCGAGCAGGCGTGCCATCTGTACGTACTGAGTGAAGACCAGCACGCTCGCCCCCTCGGCGAGAATGGTGTCCAGCAACTCGTCGAGCAGCTCCAGTTTTCCCGAGCGCCCCGCGATGCGCGGACTGTCCTCCTTGAGGAACTGCGCCGGATGGTTGCAGATCTGCTTGAGCCTGGTCAGCAGCTTCACGATCATTCCGCGTCGCTCCATGCCGTCGGCATCGGCGATCTCGGCGAGCGTCTCCCGCACCACCGCCTCGTACAGGCCCGTCTGTTCGGTCGTCAGCGACACGGCGTGGTCCGTCTCGGTCTTCGGCGGCAGTTCGGGTGCGGATACCCGGGTCCGACTTGCGGCGCCGCAGCAGGAAGGGCCCTACGAGCCGGGACAGCCGCTGGGCCGCGGCCGGGTCCCGGCCGGTCTCGACGGCCTGTGCGTAACGGGTGCGGAAGGTGCCGAGCCGGCCCAGCAGCCCCGGGGTCGTCCAGTCCAGGATCGCCCACAGCTCCGACAGGTTGTTCTCCACCGGGGTGCCGGTGAGCGCCACGCGCGCGCGTGCCCCGATGCTGCGCAGTTGCCGCGCGGTCGCCGAATAAGGGTTCTTCACGTGCTGCGCCTCGTCCGCCACCACCAGGCTCCACGGCACCTCGGCGAGCCGGTCCGCGTCCAGGCGCATCGTGCCGTAGGTGGTGAGCACGAACTCACCGACGTCCAGGTGCTCCAGTTCGCGTCGGGTGCCATGGAAGCGGCGTACCGGCGTGCCCGGTGCGAACCGCTCGATCTCCCGCTGCCAGTTGGCCATCAGCGACGTCGGACAGACCACCAGGGTCGGGCCGGCCACCGACGGGTCGGTCTGCCGGTGCAGGTGCAGGGCGATCAGCGTGATGGTCTTGCCGAGCCCCATGTCGTCGGCCAGACAGCAGCCAAGACCCAGCGACGTCATCCGCGCCAGCCAGTCGAGGCCCCGCCGCTGGTAGTCCCGCAACGTCGCGGCCAGGGCGGCCGGCTGGGCCACGGGCTCCTGCCCCTCCGGGTCGGCGAGCCGCTCCCGCAGCCGGGCCAGCCACCCCGTGGGCTGCACCGGGATTCGCTCTCCGCCGACCTCGGCGGAGCCGGTGAGGGCCGCGGCGAGCGCGGCGACCGGAGTGACCTTGAGATCCTGCCGGTCGCGGGCCCGCCGTGCCTCCTGGGGATCGATCAGCACCCACTGATCACGCAGCCGCACCAATGGCCGACCGGCCTCGGCCAGCCGGTCCAGGTCCTCGCGTGTGAGCCGCTGGTCCCCCAGGGCGAACGTCCAGTTGAAGGCCAGCAGCGCGTCGGCGGACAAGAATGACGGCCCGCCGCCGGTGGTGAAGGCACCCGTCCCGTCCCCGCCGTCCGTGGGACCGACCTCCGCGCGGCAGATCAGGTCACGGGACGTCTCCCGGGGCCAGTGCACGTCGACTCCGGCGCCGGCCAGTGCCCGGGCTCCGCTGCCGAGGAGCTCGGTGACCTCGTCGTCGGCGAGCTCCACGGCATCCGGTACGGCCGCCGACAGCAGTGGCGTGAGCGCCGGCCAGACGCGGGCCGCCCGGCGCAGCGCGAGCAACGCGTCCGTCCGCGCGCGCGGGCCGAAGGCGTCGCTCGCGGCACCGGTCCAGACGTCGGCGGCGTCCGCGACCAACGCCGGGTCACCGACGCTGCGCACCTGCGGCACTGCCCGGAACCGCACCTTGGGAGCCGCTCCCGCTCCGGCGTCGTCCACGGCCGGTCCGGACAGGTCCGGGGCTCCGGGCGGCTTCGGGCTTCCTGTCGGTCCGGGCAGGTCCGGGGCTCCAGGCGGCTTCGGGCCTTCTATCGGTCCGGAGGGGCCCGCGCTCGTCGGCAGTCCCAAGATCTCGATCCGCAGCGACAACCGCACCCCCGCGTCGTGCACCGCGGCGACATCGTCCGCCCACGCGCGCAGCTCGGGCCGGAGCCGCGGCCGCCTGGTGGTGTAGGCGTCCCCGCCCGTGACGAGCGGGGCGGCGGGTGAGCGGGGCAGCGAGTCGGCGACGGCGTCCAGAAACGCCCGAACCAAGGATTCCGGATCGGGCAGCCGCGCGGGGCCGGTTTCCCCCAGCGGCACCGCGTGCGCCTCGGGCGGCATCGCGGCGGCCAGACGGCGGACGAGTTCCGTCTCCTCGCCGCGCAGTGGCCCCACCCGCCAGGCGTCGTGGCCGGCCGGAGACACCCCGGGCAGCAGCAGGCCGCGCGCCACGAGGTACAGGGCGTGCACGGCCACCGCACCCCAGAACTCCGTCGCCCGATGACCGTCCCAACGGGCACGCGCGCGTGTGAGCACCGGGAGGGCCTCGTGGACGGGCAGCACAACGGCCGGTACGCGCACCCTCTCGACGCCGTCGTCGTGGTCGCCGCCTGGAATGACGACCGTCAGTTCCGTAGGGGTCCCCGCGCCGGTGTCCGGAGGCTGGGTGCCGTCCGGCCGCCAGAAAGCGACACCGCCGGTACGGGCGGGTTCGCCCGGCAGGAAAACGGCGCAGCAGCGGGCCAGTTGCGGGAAGTCCGGCGGACCGGCCGGGGGAGCCGACTGATCGGCGATGATGACTCCTCAATTTTGACTAGTGCGTGACGGGCCGCCGACAGTACAGGAACGCGCCGTCGACCGGGTGCGTTTGACTGTGACGTGGGTCACCATGCAAGGAGGGGGACAGACGGACAGGCAGACTCAGGGAAGAGTCAGGGTCCTGTCTCAGGGACGACTCAGGGTCGCGATCGGAACCGCGGCGGGCCCGCGCCCGTTTTCAGAACAGAGAGCGGCACTGGCCGCGGAGGAGGCGACATCATGTCGAAGAACGCCAAGATCGCCGCAGGGGGCGTGGCGGTCGGGCTCATCCTGTGGATCTGGCTGCCCTGGTGGGCCGCCCTCCTGATAGTCCTGGGAGTCCCCGCCGCCGCGTACCTCGCGCTGGACCCGTCCCAGCGGCGCCGACTGCGCCGGGCCAGCCGTAAGGAACTGGGGCGCTGACGCGCTGACGCCAAGGGTTGGGACGCGCCGAGTCGCCGGGAGGACCGGCCCGCCTGGACGACTCGGCCGCGGCTCAGATGGGACGTACGGCCATCTCGTCGAGGGCCTTCAGCAGGCCCGGAAGTTCCGGCCCCCGGCCCACCGGCAGAACCTCGCCGGGCTCGTCGTCGAGCAGGACGAAGGCGATGTCGTCGGTCCGTGCCACGAGCGACCAGCCCGGCCCGTCGGCCCGCAGCGTCCGGGCGTCGCCCGCCGCGAACGACGACCGCACCCGCCCGAGCGGCGGCGGCGTGTCGATGTACGCACGGGCTTCCGCGAGCACCCGCCGGACGCCGCTCGGCCCCGGCGCTGCTTCCCTGCCCGGGGAGGCTTCCTCGGCAGGCTCCCTGACGCGGACCAGGTCCTCATGCCCGTTCCCTCCCCGGTCCCCGTCCTTGGCCCCGTCTTTGTCCCCGTCCTTCTCCCTGCCCCTGTCCGTGTCCTCCAGCTTTGCCGCAACCTCTTCCAGTGCCCCGGCCGCTCCGGCTGCCGCGTCCGCCACGGGTGCGAATTCGGAATCGTCCACCTGCTCCCGCCACTGGGCCCACTGCAGAGCGATCTCATCGGCTCCCAGGCGTCGCTGGGCAGGTCCCCAGACGGTCGTGTCGGGAGGTGACAGCGGGGGCCGGTCGCCGGCCTCGGGGACGGGGTCGTGCGGCGAGGGGATGCCCGGAGCCGCCACGGCGACCGCGAGAGGCCAGCCGGGCAGCGCCGTGACGACGGTCCGCTCGTCCGGCGACAGCTCGTGCTCCATGCCGCAGTCCCAGGAAGCTATGGCCACCGCGACCAACGAGACATCGTCGATCACGACCGTCCACCGGGCCCCGGTACCGTCCTGACCGAGCACCAGGCCGTAACCGTCCGCCAGCGGAGGGAGACCGAGTGCCGAGCACGCCTCCGGGTAGTCGTCGCCCAGCACGCTCGGGAACTTCGCCGGTGTCAGCAGCACCGCCGTGAGTACATAGAGCGCGTCGTCCTCGGCGGCGACGGTGTCCTCGTCCGTCCCGGCCATTCCAGCCTCCCCATCGGTTCGACCAACGGCGGGCACCCTAGTGCGACCGGAAGGCGGTTGTCACGACTACCCGACGCATCCGAGCTGCGGGTTTCCGGCTGGACGGGGCCAAAGCGACCATCGGGCACGGGCGTTCCGTCAGGACGCCGGCAGCCCGAGAAGTGCACGAGCCACTGTCCGCGGCGACTCCTCGCGCTCCCGCGCCAGAGCGACGACGGCCCGGCAGGCCAGCTCGTTCAACCCGAACGACAGTGCCTCCGGCGACACCCGGCCCGCCGCTTCGTCCATCCGCTCCTGGTCGTCCTCCACGTAGGCCGACACATAGGCGGCGGCCGCCTCGAAGAGGTTGTGTCCGCGGCTGTCGCCTCCGGTCCGCTCCGCCACGCTCACCGAACTGAGCAGTCGGTCCCAAACCTTGCGTACCCTGCCGAACAAGTTGACCACCATCCCCCTGCGCGGTCGTCACGGCCGGCCGCGCGTATGTCTTCCTGCTCAACGTAGAGATGCCACTTCCCTGGCAGAAGGGGGCGGACGTGGGCACTCTGGACGCCGGCTGTTCGCCGGTGCGGGGCGGGAGCGACGGCCTCGGGCCGCGGTCAGCCCTGGCGGACGGCCAGAGCGAGGAAACGGGCGTCCTCGTCGGCGTACGACGTCATGCGCCAGCCCGAAGCGGCCAGCAGGCGTCGGAGGTTGGGCTCCGCGCGCAGGTCGTCCGGGGTGAGCCGGCGGCCCTGCCGGGCGGCCAGCGCCGCCCGGCCGATCGGATGGAACAGGGCGAGTACGCCGTCCGGCCGCACCACGCGCGCCAGCTCGCGGAGATTCTCACCCGGGTCGGGCAGGTGGGCGATGAGACCCGCGGCGAACACGGCGTCGAGCGATCGCGACCTCAGCGGCAGTCTGGCGACGTCGGTCAGCAACAGCCGCCCCTCCCGGTCCCGGCCGGCCCGCCGGGCGGCTCGCAGCATGGCCGGGGTGAGATCGGCCCCGATGACCACCCCCGAGGCGCCCACGGCCGCGCGCAGCGGCGGCAGGGCACGACCGGTACCGCACCCCGCGTCGAGCACCCGGTCTCCCGGGCGCAGACCCAGTTCGGCGACCCCCGCCGCATAGGCCGGCCCGTCGTCGGGGAAGCGGCTGTCCCAGTCCGCGGCACGGGCGGCGAAGAACTCCTGGACGTGTGCGTGGTCATGACTCATGATCCGCATGATTCCGTATGGCCGGGGATGACGCCCGCTGACCTCCCAGCGCACATGTTCGAGCGCGGCCTGGTCGTTCCAGCGTACTTTCCGGACACATCCCGGCACTTCTCGGAAGAGACCCCGCGCGCGCCCGTGCCCCCACTAGCGTTCCGGGGCCATGGGGCACCTGGCCCGTGCCGCTCGGAAGCATCCGGGCGGGCGGCGCCGGTGCCCACACCCTGCCACTCCGCGCCGGGGCGTCACCGGCACTCCCGAGAGAAGTGATCCATGGCCTCCGAGCACGGGGACGCCGCAGACGGCGAGACGGCCGCGCTGACGCTGAAGATACTGGTCGCCGGAGGGTTCGGCGTGGGCAAGACGACGCTGGTCGGGGCCGTCAGCGAGATCAGACCACTGCGCACGGAGGAACCGCTCAGCGAGGCGGGCCGTCCAGTGGACGACACCGAGCGCGTCGAGGGGAAGACGACCACGACCGTCGCCATGGACTTCGGCCGCATCACCATCCGGTCCGACCTCTTCCTCTATCTGTTCGGCACGCCGGGGCAGGACCGCTACTGGTTCCTGTGGGACGACCTGGCACGAGGAGCCATTGGCGCGGTGGTCCTCGCGGACACCCGGCGCCTCGCGGACTGCTTCTCGGCGATCGACTTCTTCGAGCACCGGCGGATCCCCTTCGTGGTGGCCGTCAACTGCTTCACGGATGCCGACCGGCACGGCCCCCAGGACATCGCGCACGCCCTCGACCTCGACCGGGGCACGCCTGTCGTCCTGTGCGACGCGCGCGAGCGCGCCTCCGGGAAGGAGGTGCTGATCCGGCTCGTCGAGTACGCCGGGCGGATGCACACCGCCCGACTGCTCGACTCGGTGAGCTGACCGTGACCGGAACCTCGGCCCGGGACCGGACTCAGTCCGCCACGGCCCTCTGCGCCAGCACCTTGTCCACGGTCACCCGCACCAGCAGCTCACCCGGAACACCGTTGCGGGCACCGAACTCCTCGGCACGGTCCTCGCCCATGTACCGGGCGCCGATACGGGCCGCCCAGTGCCGGAGTTCGTCCGGCTCCTCCGAAATCAGGGCGCGCCCCTGGAGCACGACATAGTCGAACGGCGGCCGGTCGTCGTCCACGCACAGGGCGACCCGGCCGTCCCGGAGCAGATTGCGTCCCTTGACGGTCTCCTTGCCGGTGTTGAACACGATCTCGTCCCCGTCGAGCAGGAACCAGACCGGCGCCACATGCGGAGCGCCGTCCGCGCGGACGGTGCAGAGTTTCAGGGTGCGAGTGCCGTCCGAGACGAAGGCCCGCCATTCCTCGTCGGTCATCTTCTGTGCCATGGCCCCATCCTGCTTGCCCGCAGCCCCACCGTGGGGAAGGCTGGCGGGGCAGATCCTCCGGCCAGGGGGAGACACCGCACGGGGAGCACAGGGGGCGACGGGATCATGGCGCAGAACCAGGGACTCGGCTGGATGCTGGACGATCTGACCGAGCGCGTCGAACACGTGCGGCACGCGATGCTGCTGTCCAACGACGGCCTGGTGACCGGAGCCAGTACCGGCCTGCGGCGCGAGGACGCGGAGCACCTCGCCGCTGTCTCGTCCGGACTGCACAGCCTGGCCAAGGGATCGGGCCGTCACTTCGGCGCCGGGCGGGTCCGGCAGACGATGGTCGAGTTCGACGACGCGGTCCTGTTCGTCACCGCGGCCGGCTCCGGCAGCTGCCTGTGCGTACTGAGCGGCGCGGAGGCCGACATCGGCCAGATCGCCTACGAGATGACCTTACTGGTGAACCGGGTCGGCGAGCACCTCCACATCGACGCCCGGCACCCCGAACCGACCTCTGCCATGGAGCCCTGACCTGCTGGTTCCGCCTCCCCCTGAAGCCGTCCGCGGAGTTTTCCACAGCCTCGAACGGGAAGCCGGGCGAACGGCTACGGTTTTTTTCGGACGGGCCGCGCACCGGGCGCGGTCCGTGCACACTCCACGGGGGAGACGAGCATGTCCGGAAACATCCTCACGCCTCGGGCGACGCCCACCGCCGACCACCTCGCCGCCCCGCGGAGCAGCAGGCTCGCACCGGGCCGCGCGGCACGCGAACTCGGGCTGAAACGCAGCGAATTCGACATCGCGGTCGGTCTCGGTCTGATCAGCACCGTGCCCGACGAAGGAGGAGGCGGACCGTGCGTCACCTGGGCCGAGATCGAACGGGTCCGTGAGCGCGAGGGCTTTCCCGAGTCACTGCGGCAGAGCGTGCGGACCGTGGCGACGACGGAGGGCGCCGCCCTCATGAAAGTCCCCAAGTCCCGGTTCTCCCGCCTGGCCCGACTGGGACTGCTGGTGCCCGTGAAGGTCTACGTCAACCGCTACCGTGCCGTGGTCTGGCTGTACCTCGCCGACGAACTGCGGCAGTTCGCGGCCGACGAGAGCAACGCCGGCCTGCTGACGGGCCCTGCTCCCGAGCGGTTGCGGACCCGACTGAAGGACGGCCAGGACCTGCGCCCGCGCAACTGGCGGGGCCGGCATCTGGGTTTCCTGCTCCGGGGGACCGACGATCCGTGGGCCCGGGCCGCGGCCGTGGCGTCCCTGCTCGAGCCGCTCGAGATCGCGGCCGTCGTGCGTGATCCGGACGAGCGCTCCCAGCTCCACCGGTTCCGCCCGGCCCCGGTGATCCACGGCTCGCCCGACTCACCCACCGCCCAGCTCGCCGAGGAGATCATGACGGCGGCCGACCCGGACGAGATCCACTGGCTCCGTTCGGAACTGGCCCGGCTGGTCGGCATCGCCCGGGAACACCGCCCGGCAGTCCACCGGGCCCAGCGGGACGCCGGTCCCGGTCACGCACCGAGCCCGGCTGCCGTCAGTGCCACCTGCTCGCCACCCGCGAGGAACCGTCCGGCGCACGCACCGGAGCGCTCCCGCGGCCTGCTGGGCCGCCTGCGGCGCAGAAGCTCTCAGCACACCCTGCCCACCCGGCCCATCCATTGATTCCGGCTGCCGGAGCGCTCTACAGGGCCCGGAACAGGCCTTCTTGGACGACGGATACCAACAGACGGCCCTCGGCGTCGTAGATCCGGCCACGGGCCAGCCCGCGGCCGCCCGTGGCGATCGGTGACTCCTGGTCGTACAGGAACCACTCATCCGCGCGGAACGGACGGTGGAACCACATGGCATGGTCCAGGGAAGCCATGTCGAAGCCCCGCGGACCCCACAACGGCTCCACCGGGATGCGTACGGCGTCCAGCAGGGTCATGTCGCTGGCGTAGGTCAGCGCGCAGGTGTGCACGAGCGGATCGTCGCCCAGCGGCCCGACCGCGCGCATCCACACGGCACTGCGCGGCTCGGCGTCCTCGATGTCCTCGGCCGTCCAGCGGAGCCGGTCGACGTAGCGGATGTCGAAGGGCTGCCGTCGCGCCATCCGTTCCAACTGCTCCGGCAGCGCGCCCAGATGCTCCCGGACCTCGTCGGCGACCGTCGGCAGGGACTCCGGGGCCGGCACCTTGCGGGCCGGCGGCAGCTGGTGTTCAAAACTCCCCTGCTCAGGCTTGTGAAAGGAGGCGGTGAGATTGAAGATCGTGCGCCCCTGCTGCACGGCCGTGACCCGGCGGGTCGTGAACGACCGCCCGTCCCGGACCCGTTCCACCTGGTACACGATCGGCACGCCCGGCCGGCCCGGCCGCAGGAAGTACGCGTGCAGCGAGTGCACCGGGCGATCGCCCTCGGTGGTGCGGCCCGCGGCAACCAGGGCCTGGCCGGCCACCTGGCCGCCGAAGACCCGCTGGAGGGACTCCTGCGGACTGCGGCCGCGGAAGATGTTGACCTCGATCTGCTCCAGGTCGAGCAGGGCGACAAGGCCTTCGGCCGGGTTCGTCATGGGTGGCGTTCTCCTGTGTTCACAGCTGGCCGACATCGGTGACGCGGACGATCGCCCGGCCCTCGGCGTCGGAGGCGACGAGGTCGACCTCGGCGCTGATGCCCCAGTCGTGGTCGCCGTTCGGGTCGTCGAAGATCTGTCGTACGCGCCACAGCCGGTCCTGCGGCTCCTCCTGGATCACCAGCAGCTTCGGGCCACGGGCGTCCGGTCCGGTGCCGAGGTCGTCGTACTCGTCCCAGTACTTGTCCATGGCCTCGCCCCAGGCATCGGCGTCCCACCCGGCGTCGCCGTCCATCTCGCCCAGCTCCTCGACCTGGTCGAGGGCGGCCAGCTCCACCCGCCGGAACAGCGCGTTGCGGACGAGGACGCGGAAGGCGCGCGCGTTTGTGGTGACCGGCCGGACCTGGTCGGCCTTCTCCTGGGCCTCCTCGGCGGTCATCTCCGCCGGGTTGGCGAGCTGCTCCCACTCGTCCAGCAGGCTGGAGTCGACCTGGCGCACCATCTCGCCGAGCCACTCGATCAGGTCCTGCAGGTCGTCCGACTTCAGGTCGTCGGGGACGGTGTGGTCCAGGGCCTTGTAGGCACCGGCGAGGTAGCGCAGCACGATGCCCTCGGTCCGCGCCAGTTCGTAGTGGGAGGTCAGCTCGGTGAAGGACATCGCCCGCTCGTACATGTCCCGGATCACCGACTTCGGCGACAGCGGATGGTCACCGACCCAGGGGTGGCTCCTGCGGTAGGTGTCGTACGCGTGGAAGAGCAGCTCCTCCAAGGGCTTCGGGTACGTGATCTCCTGGAGACGCTCCATGCGCTCCTCGTACTCGACACCGTCCGCCTTCATCGCGGCCACGGCCTCGCCGCGCGCCTTGTTCTGCTGGGCGGCGAGGATCTGCCGCGGGTCGTCCAGCGTGGACTCCACCACCGACACCATGTCCAGCGCGTAGGACGGCGACTCGGGGTCGAGCAGTTCGAACGCGGCCAGGGCGAACGTGGACAGCGGCTGGTTCAGTGCGAAGTCCTGCTGGAGATCGACCGTGAGGCGGACGATGCGGCCGTCGGCGTCCGGGGTGTCCAGCTTCTCGACGATGCCACCGTCCAGCAGCGAGCGGTAGATGGCGATGGCCCGCCGGATGTGCCGCAGCTGCTGCTTGCGCGGCTCGTGGTTGTCCTCCAGCAGATGGCGCATCGCCTCGAAGGCGTTGCCGGGGCGCGCGATCACCGACAGCAGCATCGTGTGCGTCACCCGGAAACGGGACGTCAGCGGCTCCGGCTCGGAGCCGATGAGCTTGTCGAAGGTCTGCTCGCTCCAGCCGACGAAGCCCTCCGGAGCCTTCTTGCGGACCACCTTGCGGCGCTTCTTCGGGTCGTCGCCCGCCTTGGCCAGGGCCTTCTCGTTCTCGACGACGTGCTCGGGAGCCTGTGCGACCACGAACCCCGCCGTGTCGAAGCCCGCGCGCCCGGCCCG
This sequence comes from Streptomyces sp. JW3, assembly GCF_052216785.1. NCBI lineage: Bacteria > Bacillati > Actinomycetota > Actinomycetes > Kitasatosporales > Streptomycetaceae > Streptomyces > Streptomyces sp. JW3. The sequence continues at coordinate 13,252 of NZ_JBQOUX010000110.1, forward strand.
CCCCGCGATCTGGTGGAACTCCCGGGCCCGCAGCGTCCGCACCCGGCTGCCGTCGTACTTGGTCAGAGCGGTGAACAGCACGGTCCGGATCGGCACGTTGACGCCGACGCCGAGCGTGTCCGTACCGCAGATCACTTTCAGCAGCCCGGCCTGGGCGAGTTTCTCGACCAGGCGGCGGTACTTCGGCAGCATGCCGGCGTGGTGCACACCGATGCCGTGCCGCACGTAACGGGAGAGGTTGCGGCCGAACTTGGTGGTGAAGCGGAAAGCGCCGATCAGATCGGCGATCTTCTCCTTCTCCTCGCGGGTGCACATGTTGATGCTCATCAGCGCCTGCGCCCGCTCCACGGCCTGCGCCTGGGTGAAGTGCACGATGTAGACGGGGGCCTGCTTGGCCGTCAGCAGGTCGGTGAGGGTCTCGGTGAGCGGGGTGTAGCGGTACTCGTAGGACAGGGGCACCGGGCGGGTCGCCGACCGGACGACCGACGTCGGGCGGCCGGTGCGCCGGGTCAGGTCCTTCTCAAAGAAGGAGACGTCGCCGAGCGTGGCGGACATCAGGACGAACTGGGCCTGCGGCAGTTCCAGCAGCGGGATCTGCCAGGCCCAGCCGCGGTCCCCTTCCGCGTAGAAGTGGAACTCGTCCATGACGACCTGGCCGATGTCCGCGTCCTTGCCGTCGCGCAGCGCGATCGACGCCAGCACCTCGGCGGTGCAGCAGATCACGGGGGCGTCGGCGTTCACGGAGGCGTCGCCGGTGAGCATGCCGACGTTCTCGGTGCCGAAGAGCTTGCACAGCTCGAAGAACTTCTCCGAGACCAGCGCCTTGATCGGCGCGGTGTAGAAAGTGACCTCGTCCCGGGCGAGGGCGGCGAAGTGCGCGCCCGCCGCGATCATGCTCTTGCCGGAGCCGGTGGGCGTCGAGACGATCACGTTCGCCCCGGAGACCACCTCGATCAGCGCCTCCTCCTGGTGGGAGTAGAGCGTGAGACCGCGCTCCTGGGCCCACGACTCGAAGGCTTCGTAGAGGGCGTCGGGGTCGGCGGTCGGCGGCAGGCGATCGATGAGGGTCACGCCACCATCTTGCCTGGCCCCGCCCCCGATGCGGGAATCGGCTGCGGGACCGAAGATCATGACCGCTACGCTGGGTGGCCGACGGCATGTCGGTGGACCTGGTCAACTGGACAGCGGCACACGAGGAATAGGGCGGGCAACGGCGATGATGGGACCAGCGCACTCACTGTCGGGCGCCGCGGCCTGGCTCGGGGTAGGGGCGGCGACCGCGGCGGCCGGGCATCCGATGCCCTGGCCGGTCCTGCTGACCGGAGCCCTGATCTGCGCCGGCGCGGCGCTCGCTCCGGACCTCGACCACAAGGCGGCGACCATCTCGCGGGCCTTCGGCCCGGTGTCCCGGGGCCTGTGCGAGATCGTCGACAAACTCTCGTACGCCGTCTACAAGGCCACCAGGAAGCAGGGCGACCCGCGCCGGTCCGGCGGTCATCGCACTCTCACCCACACCTGGCTGTGGGCGGTCCTGATCGGAGCCGGATCCTCGGTCGTGGCGATCACCGGGGACCGCTGGGGTGTGCTGGCGATCCTCTTCGTCCACATGGTGCTGGCCATCGAGGGCCTGCTGTGGCGGGCCGCCCGGGGCTCCAGCAGCGATGTCCTGGTCTGGCTGCTGGCCGCGACCAGCGCCTGGATCATCGCGGGCGTCCTGGACGAGCCGGGCAACGGGTCGGACTGGCTGTTCACCGCGCCGGGCCAGGAGTACCTGTGGCTGGGGCTGCCCATCGTGCTGGGCGCGCTGGTGCACGACATCGGGGACGCGCTGACCGTGTCCGGCTGCCCGGTACTCTGGCCCATACCCGTGGGCCGCAAGCGGTGGTACCCGATCGGCCCGCCCAAGGCACTGCGGTTCCGCGCGGGCAGCTGGGTGGAGCTCAAGGTCCTGATGCCGGCCTTCATGCTGCTCGGCGGGGTGGGCTGCGCGGCCGCGCTCAACGTCATCTGACCTACCGCACCGGCCCGCGGGAACATGCGGCGACCGCGGGCCGTGCCCAGCGGTCCTCGACGGGCGACCGCGGCCCGTTGGACCGGCGGCTGCGTGCCGGTCGTATTCGGCTTCGGCCAACGCCTTGCTCGGGGCTGACGGAGCTGACGGAGCGATGGGAGCGGGTCGGCCGTGCCCAGCGGTCCTCGACGGGCGACCGCGGCCCGTTGGACCGGCGGCTGCGTGCCGGTCGTATTCGGCTTCGGCCAACGCCTTGCTCGGGGCTGACGGAGCGATGGGAGCGGGTCGGCCGCGCCCAGCCTTCCTCGACGGGCGACCGCATCCTGCCGGACCGGCAGGTGCCTGCTGGTCGTGTTCGGCCTGGTCCGACGCCCTGTACCGGATCGCCGGACCGACAAGCGCGCGTCGGCCGTGCTCAGCCTCTCCCGACGGACAGCCGCGGACTGCCGGACTGGTGGGTGCGGGTCGGTCACGTTCGACAGCGGCCGACGTCCCGCCCCGCCCGGCTGGGCCGTGCGGCGTCTGTCAGCCGGACACCATGCTGTCGGGCGTTCGGTGCCGTCGTGCGGGTGAGGCTCCGGGCCGGCCCGCTGATCGCCGACCCGTCGGACAGGGATTCGCCGCCCAGGGACCGGTCGGATGCCGACCGGTCGACCGCCGGGTACGGCGCCGTCCGCGCCGGCCGCTCAGGCGGGCCCGTCGCCGGCGCCCGCCCCGCCGCCGTAGCGCCGCTCGAACCGGGCGACACGTCCCTCGGTGTCGACCGTCCGGGCCTGCCCCGTGTAGAACGGGTGGCTCTCCGAGGAGATCTCCACGTCCACCACCGGGTAGCTCTGCCCGTCATCCCACTCGATGGTCCGCTCGCTGGTCGCGGTGGACCGGGTGAGGAAGGCGTAACCGGCGGCGCGGTCCCGGAAGACGACGGGATGGTAGTCGGGGTGCTTGTCCTGCTGCATGAGCGCTCCTTGTGCGGCGGGGGCGGCGCGGAGAGGGGCGACGCCGGGGGAACAGCGGATTCAGCGCGGCAAGGTGTCCTCGTCGACGACGTGCACCGCGGCCTCCTCGGCGGATGCCGCCGCACCGTCGATGCCCACGTCCGTGGCGACCAGGGCGGCTTCCTCGTCCTCCCGCACCCCCTCGTCGGGAGCGACCAGCCGGCCGGAGCGGGCGGCGCCCACCTCGTCGTCCAGGAGTTCGCCGTCGGTGTCCTCGGAGTCCCCGAGACCGTCACCGTCCGGGGCCAGGGTGCCCGGGGTCTCCTCGGCGAGCCGCTGCTCCAGCGTCTCGCCGTGCCGGCGCTCGGCCGCGGTCACACCGTCGTGTTCCACGGCCCAGGGCCGCTCCGGCGGGGACCAGCCCGCGTCGAGGGGGTCGTCCACGCCGTCGTACTCCAGGGTGTCCTCCGCGTCGAGCAGCCCGGTGTCCTCCCGCTGCTCGGAACCGTCGGGCTGGTAGACGTCGTCCCCCCATCCGTCGGCGCTGTTCACGGATACCTCCAGAGGATGGGGCCCGGCCCCTTGTCACCGCGGGGTGCGGCGGGACGCCGCGGCACGGGAACCGGGCGTCGCCCGGCGGCGGAACCGGAACGCGTGGTCTCCGGGCGTGCCCCGTGCCGGTGCCTCCTCCCAGGCTTCCACCCCCGCTCGGGACCGCGCAACGGCACGGACCCGAGCCGGGGACCCGCCACGCTCCGCAGGTCCCCGGCCGCGCTCCGGAAGACGCCCGTCACTCACCCCGCCGGAGTTGGCCCATCCGGGTCAGTCGTGCCACGACCGCCACAGTGCCGCATACGCCCCGTCCGCCGCGACCAGGTCGTCGTGACTGCCCAGCTCGCTGATCCGGCCGTTCTCGACCACCGCGATGACATCCGCGTCGTGGGCGGTGTGCAGCCGGTGGGCGATAGCCACGACGGTGCGGCCGTCCAGCACCCGGGCCAGCGACCGTTCCAGATGCCGGGCGGCCCGGGGATCGAGCAGCGACGTCGCCTCGTCCAGGACCAGGGTGTGCGGGTCGGCCAGCACCAGGCGGGCCAGCGCGATCTGCTGTGCCTGCGCCGGAGTGAGCGCGAAGCCGCCCGAGCCGACCTCGGTGTCCAGCCCCTCGTCGAGCGCGCGGGCCCAGCCGTCCGCGTCGACCGCTCCGAGGGCGGCCCACAGCTCGGCGTCGGTGGCGCCGCCACGGGCCAGCCGAAGGTTGTCGCGCAGGGAGCCCACGAAGACGTGATGCTCCTGGTTGACGAGGGCCACGTGCGAGCGGACCCGTTCGGCGGACATGCGGGACAGCTCGGCGCCGCCCAGGGTGATCCGGCCCTCGCGGGGGGCGTAGATGCCGGCGAGCAGCCGGCCCAGGGTGGACTTGCCCGCGCCCGAAGGACCCACCAGCGCCAGCCGGGTGCCGGGGGCGACCTCCAGGGACACCTTGCGCAGGACGTCCACCCCCTCCAGGTAACCGAAGTGCACCCGGTCGGCGTGCACGTCGCGTCCGTCCGGGGCCGACGCGCTGTCGTCGCTCTCGGGCTCGATCTCCCGCACACCGACCAGGCGGGCCAGCGACACCTGGGCCACCTGGAGCTCGTCGTACCAGCGCAGGATCAGCCCGACGGGATCGACGAGCATCTGCGCGATCAGGGCCGCCGTCGTCAGCTGGCCGACCCCGATCCAGCCCTGGAGCACGAACACGCCGCCGATCATGAGCACCGAGGCGAGGACGGTCACATGGGTGACGTTGATGACGGGGAAGAGAACGGACCGGAGCCAGAGCGTGTAGCGCTCCCAGGCCGTCCACTCCTTGATCCGGCGGTCCGACAGGCCGACCCGGCGGTCACCGAGGCGGTGCGCCTCGACGGTCCGCCCGGCGTCCACGGTCTCGGCGAGCGCGGCGGCCACGGCGGCGTACCCGGCGGCCTCCGAACGGTACGCGGAGGGCGCCCGCCGGAAGTACCAGCGGCAGCCGACCACCAGCAGCGGCACGGCGAGCAGCACGGCGGGCGCCAGCGGCGGCGCCGTGACCACCAGACCGCCCAGCAGCAGCACCACCCACACCGCGCCGATCGCCAGCTGCGGCACGGCCTCGCGCATGGCGTTGCCGAGGCGGTCGATGTCGGTGGTGATCCGGGACAGCAGGTCGCCCGTGCCGGCCCGTTCGAGGACCCCCGGCGGCAGGCCGACCGAGCGCACGAGGAAGTCCTCCCGCAGGTCGGCCAGCATGCGCTCGCCGAGCACCGCGCCGCGCAGCCGGACCTGGCGCATGAAGGCGGCCTGGAGGACCAGCGCCACCACGAACAGCGTGGCGGTGATACCGAGGTGCAGCTCGCGGGCATCGTCGGACACCCGCTCCACGAGCCCGCCGAGCAGGTAGGGACCGGCCATGGAGGCGACCACGGCGACGGTGTTGACGGTGACGAGGAGCAGGAACGCGCGGCGGTGCCGGCGCAGCAGCTCCGTCACGTAGCCGCGCACGGTCGCGGCGTTGCCGACGGGCAGCGTGCTCGCCGTCGTCGGGGCCGCGGGGTCGTACGACGGTGGCGCCACGCCGATCATGCCGTCTCCTCGATCTCTTCCAGGCGGTGCAGTACGTCGTCGGCGTCCAGGCGGTCGCTCTCCAGGGCGTCGCCGCCGGGGGAGCGCCCCGGGCCGTCACCGGCGAACACTCCAAGGGCGGCGTGCTCCGCCCGGTGCGCGCCGGCCTCCTCGTCGGTCTCGCGGGTCACCACGGCCCGGTACCTGGGGTCGCCGTGCAGGAGGTCGCGGTGGGCGCCGACGGCCGCGGCCGCGCCCTCGTGCAGGAACACCACCCGCTCGGCGCGGTCCAGCAACAGTGGCGAGGAGGTGAACACAACGGTGGTGCGGCCCTGCCGCAGGCCCCGCACGCCGTCCGCGATGCGCGCCTCGGTGTGCGAGTCCACGGCGGAGGTGGGCTCGTCCAGGACGAGGACCTCCGGGTCGGTCACCAGGGACCGGGCCAGGGCGAGCCGCTGGCGCTGGCCGCCGGAGAGCGAACGGCCCCGTTCGGTGATACGGGCGTCCATCGGGTCCGCGGCGTCGACCGACCCCTGCACCAGAGCCGCCAGTACGTCCTCGCACTGGGCGGCGGCCAGCGCCTCGGCCGCGCCGACGGCACCGGAGGCGGGCACGTCGAGCAGGGCGCGCAGCGTCCCGGACAGCAGCACCGGGTCCTTGTCCTGGACCAGCACGGCCGTGCGCGCGGAGTCCAGTGGCAGTTCGTCCAGCGGCACCCCGCCCAGGGTGACCGGCACGCCCTGCTCCGAGGGATGGCCGCCGAGTCGTTCGGCCAGCCGGCCGGCGGCGTCCGGGTCACCGCACACCACGGCGGTCAGCAGACCCGCCGGGGCCAGCAGACCGGTGGCCGGGTCGTACAGATCGCCGGACGGCAGCGAGCCGGCCGCTCGGGACCCGCCCGTGTCGGTGGCCCGTCCCAGCGACAGCACCCGGGCGGCCCGTCTGGCCGACGGCCGGGAGAAGGAGTACGCCATGGCGATCTCCTCGAAGTGTCGCAGAGGGTAGGTGAGGATCATGACCGAGCTGTAGACGGTGACCAGTTCCCCGACGCCTATCCGGCCGTCCCGGGCCAGGTGCACGCCGTGCCAGACCACCGCGATCAGCAGCAGACCCGGCAGCAGCACCTGGATCGCGGAGATCAGGGACCACATGCGGGCGCTGCGCACGGCCGCGTGGCGCACCTCCTGGGAGGCCCGGCGGTAGCGGTCGAGGAAGAGCTGCTCACCGCCGATGCCACGCAGTACGCGCAGTCCGGCGACGGTGTCCGAGGCCAGTTCGGTGGCCCGGCCCGCCTTCTCCCGCTGGACGTCGGCGCGCCGCGTGGCATGCGGCAGCAACGGCAGCACGGCCAGCGCCAGCACCGGCAGACCGATGATGACGACGACGCCGAGGGAGGGCTCGTAGAGGAGGAGGCCGACGCAGACCAGCACGATGGTCAGCGCCGCCGCGGTGAAGCGGGACACCGCCTCGACGAACCAGCCGATCTTCTCGACGTCGCCGGTGGAGACGGCCACCACCTCGCCGGCCGCGACCCGCCGGGTCAGCGCCGAGCCCAGCAGGGCGGCCTTGCGGGCCAGCAGTTGCTGGACGCGGGCGGCGGCGGTGATCCAGTTGGTGATGGCGGCGCGGTGCAGGAAGGTGTCGCCGAGCGCGTTGCCGGCGCAGCACACGGCGAGCAGGGCGCCCGCCAGGGCCAGCCGGCCGCCGGACCGGTCGACGACGGCCTGGACGGCGAGACCGACGCAGAAGGGCAGTGCGGAGACGGAGGCGAAGTGCAGCAGTCCCCAGGCCAGCGATTTGAGCTGGCCGCCCAGCTGGTTCCGGAAGAGCCACCACAGGAATCGGGGGCCCGAACGCGCGTCGGGCACGCCCGGGTCGGAGAAGGGAAGGTCTTGGATCTGCATGAGGTCCCAGTGGCTCGTGTCAGGCGGGCCGCTCGGCGCGGCACGGAAGGGCAGCAAACCGTGACAGGTTCGCGTCGCTGCGTGGTCGAAATCAAGCGATTTTCCGCACCGGCGCAGGGATCCGGCGGTGGCCGCCCCGAACGCTCGCGGAAGTCCGGGCGGAATGCGGGCGGCGCGGCGCGCGACTCGCGAAGAAGCTGGTCATGGCGGTACGGCAGGACCGGAGGCCGGGCAATCGGATTCCACGGTCGGCCGCGGCCGGCGGTGTCAGTCGGTGTCGGCGCCGGGGCGCACCACGGCGGTTCCGTCGACCAGCGTGTCCAGCAGCTCACCGAGCACGGCACGCTGGGCGGCGGTCAGCGGGGCCAGGATCTCCTCCGCCGCCGAGCGGCGCACGCGGCGCAGTTCGCTCAGAGCCGCGCGCCCGTTGTCCGTCAGCTCGATGCGGATCACCCGACGATTGGCCTGATCCGGTACCCGGCGCACCATCCCGGCGGTCTCGAGTCCGTCGACGAGCGTCGTCACCGCCCGGGGGACGACCTCCAGACGCTCGGCGAGATCGGCCATCCGGGGCGGGGAGCCGTAGTGCGCGAGGGTGCGCAGCAGCCGGGACTGGGCGGGAGTGATGCCGAGGTCGCCGTGGCCCAGATGCCGCTTCTGGATGCGGTGCACCCGGCGGGTGAGCCGCAGCAACTGCTCGGCGAGGGCGCCGTCGGGATCGGGGGTGGTCATGCGGGAACAATATCAGGACGCTGTTCATTGTGAGTATAGGTAACAATGAGCTACGATCCGTGAGGCCCGCCGCGCACTGCCTGCCTGTCGTTCCCATCGGCCGCGCACCGGTCGCGGTACGCCGTCGGCCGTCGACGGCGCCCCCGGTGACCGCCCCCCCCGGTGACCGGCCCCCGGTGACCGGCATCCGCCGGTGACGGCCGCCGGACATCGACCGCCCCTCGGGCTGCCGCCAGCCCGCCCCACCACCCCGAAGGAGCCCATGAAACCCGACCGCGAACCCTCCTGGACCCCACCCGCCGGCTCGCAGGAACAGCCTCGGCAGGTGCGGCGCATCCTGAGACTCTTCCGTCCCTACCGGGGCCGCCTCGCGGTGGTCGGCGCACTCGTCGGCGCCGCGTCGCTGGTCTCGGTCGCCACACCCTTCCTGCTCAGGGAGATCCTCGATGTCGCCATCCCCGAGGGCCGCACCGGCCTGCTGAGCCTGCTGGCCCTGGGCATGATCCTCGGCGCCGTCCTCACCAGCGTCTTCGGCGTGCTCCAAACGCTGATCTCCACGACCGTCGGCCAGCGCGTCATGCACGACCTGCGCACCGCCGTCTACGGCCGGCTCCAGCGCATGTCGCTCGCCTTCTTCACCCGCACCCGCACCGGCGAGGTCCAGTCCCGCATCGCCAACGACATCGGCGGCATGCAGGCCACCGTGACCTCCACCGCCACCTCCCTGGTCTCCAACGTCACCAGCGTCGTCGCCACCATCGTCGCGATGATCGCCCTGGACTGGCGCCTGACCGTCGTCTCGCTGCTGCTCCTGCCGGTGTTCGTCTGGATCAGCCGCCGGGTCGGCAACGAGCGCAAGAAGATCACCACCCGGCGGCAGAAGCAGATGGCCGCGATGGCCGCCACGGTCACCGAGTCGCTCTCGGTCAGCGGCATCCTGCTGGGCCGCACCATGGGCCGCTCCGACTCGCTCACCCGCTCCTTCGCCGACGAGTCCGAACAGCTGGTCGACCTGGAGGTCCGGTCCAACATGGCGGGCCGCTGGCGCATGGCGGTCATCACGATCGTCATGGCCGCGCTGCCCGCCGTCATCTACTGGGCCGCGGGCATGGCCCTGAAGCTCGGCGGCCCGGACGTCTCCATCGGCACGATCGTCGCCTTCGTCACGCTTCAGCAGGGCCTGTTCCGCCCGGCGGTCAGCCTGCTGTCCACCGGCGTCCAGATCCAGACCTCGCTCGCACTGTTCCAGCGCATCTTCGAGTACCTCGACCTGCCCGTCGACATCACCGAGCGCGAGGATCCGGTCCACCTCGACCAGATCAAGGGAGAGGTCCGCTTCGAGGACGTCGAGTTCCGCTACGACGGCAAGGGCGGGCCGGTCCTGGACGGCATCGACATCACCGTGCCGGCGGGCGGCAGCCTCGCCGTGGTCGGCCCGACCGGCGCCGGCAAGTCCACCCTCGGCTACCTCGTGCCCCGCCTCTACGACGTCACCGGCGGCCGGGTCACCCTCGACGGGGTCGACGTCCGCGACCTCGACTTCGACACCCTCGCCCGCGCGGTCGGCGTCGTCTCGCAGGAGACGTACCTCTTCCACGCCTCGGTCGCCGACAACCTGCGGTTCGCCAAGCCGGACGCCACCGACGAGGAACTGGTCGAGGCGGCGAAGGCAGCGCAGATCCACGACCACATCGCGGCTCTGCCCGACGGTTACGACACGGTCGTCGGTGAGCGCGGGCACCGTTTCTCCGGTGGTGAGAAGCAGCGCCTGGCCATCGCCCGCACGATCCTGCGTGATCCGCCCGTGCTCATCCTGGACGAGGCGACCAGCGCCCTGGACACCCGTACCGAGGCCGCCGTCCAGCAGGCGGTGGACGCGCTGTCCGCCGACCGCACCACGATCACCATCGCGCACCGGCTGTCCACCGTCCGGGACGCCGACCAGATCGCCGTCCTCGACTCCGGACACCTGGCCGAGCGGGGCACGCACGAGGAACTGCTGGAGCGGGACGGGCGGTACGCGGCTCTCGTCCGCCGGGACGCACGACGGGTACCGACAAGATGAAAATATGCCCGGCATGCCCGGTTTGCGATGTTTCGGGGGTTACCGTGCCCGCATGCAGACGAACACTCCGCCACGGAGCACGAGGAGCACGATTCGACTGACGCGCCGGGGCCGCATCGCCCTGATCGCGGCCGGAGCCGTCGTCGCCGGCACCGCTGTGGCGGTGCCGCTGCTGACGACGGACGAAGAGGAAGACGCCCGCCCCAAGTCCCTGGTGATCCCCGAGGGCCGACGCGCCGCCCAGATCTACGAGGCCGTCGACAAGGCCCTCGACCTGCCGGCCGGGACCACGGGGAAGTCCCTGGACAAGGCCCGCCTGAAACTGCCCGTCGACGCGGAGGGCAACCCCGAGGGCTACCTCTTCCCGGCGACGTATCCGCTCGACGACAAGGCGACCCCCGAGAAACTGCTGACGGCGATGGTGGACGCGGCGAACCGCGAGTTCAACGGCGCTCCGGTCGCGGCGGGCGCCGAGCGCAACGCCATGAATGTCTACCAGGCGGTGACCATCGCGAGCATCGTGCAGGCCGAGGCCGCCACCGAGGCCGACATGGGCAAGGTCGCCCGGGTGGTCTTCAACCGCCTGGAACGCGGTATGCCGCTACAGATGGACTCCACCCTGAACTACGCGCTGAACCGCTCCACCCTGGACACCACCGAGGACGACACCAAGATCGACAGCCCTTACAACTCGTACCAGCGCATGGGGCTGCCACCGACGCCCATCGCCAATCCCGGCGGCGCCGCGATGCGGGCCGCGATCAATCCGACGCCGGGGGACTGGCTCTACTTCGTCACGGTCAAGCCCGGCGACACGCGTTTCACCGCCGATTACCGGGAGCACCAGCGCAACGTCGCCGAGTTCAACGAACACCGGCGCGAGGCCTCTTCCGGCAGCGCCTCTCCCCGGACCTCCGCACCCGGGACCACCCCCACGAAGACCTGAGGACGCGAGAGCAGGGGCGGCCCGAGGGTGGGACGCCCGGCGGGACATCACGCCATCACGCGGCCAGGCGTTCCTCCCTGGCCAGCAGCCGCCTGATGTCCCGCACGGCCGCGCGGCCGGCCCGGTTGGCGCCGACGGTGCTGGCCGACGGCCCGTAGCCGACGAGGTGGACGCGCGTGTCGGAGACCGCGCGCGTGTCCTCGACCCGGATACCGCCGCCCGGCTCCCGCAACCGCAGCGGTGCCAGATGGTCCACGGCGGCCCGGAACCCGGTCGCCCACAGGGTCACGTCGGCGGCGACCGCGCGCCCGTCCTGCCACGCCACCCCGTCGGGTGTGATCCGGTCGAACATGGGCTGCCGGTCCAGCACACCGGAGTCGAGACCGGCCGGATCGCGTCGTTCAGTGGCAGCCCGGTCACCAATGATTGACAACTATGCAACCCCCTGCGAGAGTTGCTCTTGCAGGGGGAGAGGGCAGCACAGTAGACGCCACCCCTGTATGCAGGGGAGGGGAATCAACGTGCGCCGTGTGTTGCTGGCCGAACGTATCTCAGATGCCAAGGGCGAACGCTCCGAGAGCATTGAAGCGCAAGATGAGAAGTTGCGCGCCAGGGCAGAGCGAGAGGGCGTGCACATCGTTGGCACTGCCGTTGACTTGTCAATCTCGGGTGACGTTGACATGTTCGATAGGCCGAGTCTCGGCCAGTGGCTCACCCCGGAGGGACTCCAGAAGTGGGACGAGATTTGGGTGTCCACTCAGGATCGGCTCTCCCGAGATGACAAGCACTTCCTTGCCTTTGTACTCAAGGTCATTGAGTGGCAGAAGAAGGTAACTGTCCTTGATGACCCTCAGTTCAATGAACAGATGCACACTCCTGAGGGACTGCTCATCCTGCACGCCAAGGCTCTTGGGCCAGCCAAAGAGCTAGCGCGTATCAAGGCGAGAGTTACCGAGAGCCACGAACGGCGCCGGTTTACGGCACGGTGGCATGGAGGCTTCCCCCCGTTCGGATACCGCCCTGTGAACCGTTTCGAGAACGGCAAGACTGCTGCCTACCTAGAACTAGATGAGGACATGGTGGCAGTACTCCATGAGATGCGCCGACAGATCATTGACGGGCAGTCATTCTTGGGCGTGGCCAAGTACCTCAATGCCAAGGGTGTGCTTACGGCACGAGACAGAGCGCGTCTCCGTAAGGGGAAGCCAGTCAAGAGCCGTAAGGGAGAGGGCATCCAAGAGAAATGGGCAGAGACTACGGTTAAGAATGTCCTCACGGAGGAGTCGACTCAGGGACTCAAGAGGTACCAGGGGGAAGTTCTCTACGGCGCGGACGGAGAGCCTGTCAGGCTTGCAGACCCTGTTTTCACAGACGGCGAATGGGAGTCACTCCAAGCCGCCATACAGCGACGGACACGTACCGCAACCAAGCGGGTCAACAAGACGAATCCCTTGTATGGGGTTATCTTCTGCGCCGAGTGTGATGCCAAGGCGGTACAGAAGACGTTTACCCGCAAGGCCATTACGTACCGGTATTACGTCTGTGGTTCTTTCCCTAAAGAAGACAGGTGTAAAGGGTCTGTCCGGGCCGAGGAAGTAGAGGAGTTCATGGAGATCGAATTCCTACAGCGGTACGGGCGTGATCCCGTGACTGAGAGGACATGGGTCCCCGGGACGGACAACACTAGAGAGCTAGAGGAAGTACGCAAGCGCATTGACCGGCTTAGGCGAGACTCCGTGGCTGGCCTCTGGGATGATGATCAGGAAGGCTTTCGCGGCCTCATGGCCTCCCTCATGTCCCGTAGGGACGCTCTTGCAGCCGAACCGGTTGTAGAGGGGCACTGGTCTGAGAAAGACACGGGGATCACCTATGGGGAACTATGGCCCACTCTCGACTTGGAGGGGCAGAGGAAACAACTGATCAAATCCGGTTACAGGATTATGATCAGTAAGGGGACGTTCAAGATCACCCCGGAACCTGAGACTTGGCAGGAGAAGAAAACCAGACTTGAGAGCCTTGGCTACGTCCTCCGAGACAACCGTTGGGTGCAGCCGGACACGGCTCACACCGGCGAGGAATAACCAGCACCGCAACCGTCCAGAGCGTCCAGGACGAGCTGGGTCTCCTTCGATGTCGCGGCGGACCAGCCGACGATCCGGCGGGAGAAGGTGTC
>NZ_JBQOUX010000111.1:0-26582 GCF_052216785.1 Streptomyces sp. JW3
CCCACCGGCCGGTGGGCGCGGCCCGCACGTCGTCGTGCGCGGCGGCCACCGCCCGGAACCGCCCGGTCCACAACGCCGCCCCGGCCGCGGGGTGTGCGCGGTGCGCGGCGGGGCATCCGGGAGGCTCGGAAGGGGAGGGACGAGATGACCACGCGAGTACTGCCCACGACCGCCCGCGGCCGGGTCCGCCGGGCCGCCGACGGAACGGCCGGCGAAGGCGCCGCCCGCGCCGGGCTCACCGCCCGGGGCGTGATCTATCTGCTGGTCGGCCTGCTGGCGCTGCAGATCGCCTTCGGCGACGGCAGCAAGGAGGCCGACCGCTCGGGCGCCCTGGAGGAACTGGCGGCCCAGCCGTTCGGCGCGGTCCTGCTGTGGGCGCTGGGCATCGGCCTGGTGGGCATGGCCCTGTGGCGGCTGTCGGAGGCCGCCTTCGGCGCCGTCGGCCCCGACGGCCGCAAGGCCAAGAAGCGGCTGGCGGCCGCCGCCCGGTGCGTGTTCTACGGCTTCGTCGCCTACTCGGTACTGGCGTTCGCGGCGAGCCCGGCCAATGGGTCCGGCGGCTCCAGCGACCAGCAGTCCCGCGACGTCACCGCCCGGGTCATGGACGTGCCCGCCGGACGATGGCTGGTCGGGATCGCCGGCGTCGGCATAGTCGTCGCCGGCGTGGTGATCGGCGTCCAGGCCGCCCGGCGCAGCTACCGCAAGAAGCTCAAGACGGGGCAGCTCGCGCCCTGGTCGCGGCGGCTGGTGGACGTGACCGGGGTGGCCGGGGGAGTGGCCCGGGGCCTGGTGTTCGCCGTGGCCGGCGCCTTCGCGGTACGGGCCGCCGTCGACTACGAGCCCGACCGGGCCAAGGGGCTCGACGACACCCTGCGGTCCTTCGCCGAGACCCCGCTCGGGCCCTGGCTGCTGGTCCTCGTCGCGGCCGGCCTGGTGCTGTTCGGCGTCTTCTCGTTCGCACTGGCCCGCTGGCGGCGCGTCTGAGCGTCCTGGGAGGGGGAACACGGAGGAGATGAACGAACACGAGATTCCGCCGGACGGCCGTCCCGTGGACGTCTACCTCGACCTTCTGCGCGTCCGGATGGACACCGAGGACTACCGGATGCTGCTCAGCGTCGTGGAGCCGGTTCTGCGGGCGATCGACGACCAACAGATGCCCACCATCGACTTCTCCCTGGACGGCCAGGACGCCGACGCCCTGCCGCAGGAGATCCGCGACGAGGCCGCCCTGGTCATCGCCACGGCCGTGACGGGCCGGCTCGACAACGAGGTGATCGAGATCAGCACCGAGGAGACCGGGCCGATCAGAGTGGTCACCGACGCGGCCACCGCCTCCGACCCGGACCGCCTCGGCGAGATCGCCGACTACCTCAAGGAACGCCACCGGCAGAACGAGGAACTGCGCGGCATCGCCGAGGCCAGCGGTCTGCCCAGCGACTTCTGACCGCCCGCCGGACCGCCCGCGCCCGCCGTCACCGCTTCGGTGTCGCGACGGGCACGCCGAGCGGCCGGGCGAGGCCGGTCACCGCCTCGTCCAGCCGCTCCAGATGCCGCAGCACCCGGCCGGTGATCCGGCCGTACCGGGGCACGCCCGCGGTGTCGTACTCCAGCAGCGAGGCGATGCTCGGCCCGGTCTCGACCTCGCCCGCCGTACTCGGGTCCGCGACGTGCGCG
Source organism: Streptomyces sp. JW3 (assembly GCF_052216785.1). Lineage (NCBI taxonomy): Bacteria > Bacillati > Actinomycetota > Actinomycetes > Kitasatosporales > Streptomycetaceae > Streptomyces > Streptomyces sp. JW3. The sequence continues at coordinate 1,675 of NZ_JBQOUX010000111.1, forward strand.
GCGATGGTCCCGATGTTGCGCACCGTGCGCCGCACCGCCCCGCGCAGCCGGGGGTCGGCCGCGATGGACGGATGGGTGGGCAGCAGCTCGGCCGTCGCCGCCAGCGACCGCGCGTGGTACGCGCAGGTCTCCAGCAGCGCCACCACATAGCGGGCGGTGTCCCGCCGGGCCCGCAGCGGCGTGATGGGGTGGGTCAGCGGCTGGGTGGCGCCGCGCAGCTCGCCCAGCGCCTGGTCCAGGTCGCGGGCCCGGTCCAGCAGATCGGCGGCCGGCCCGCCACTGAGCTGGTCCACCGCGCCCTCGGTGACATCCGTGAGCCGCTCCAGGACGGTACCGAGCAGTTCGTCCGTACGGCTGTCGGTGCGCACCGGCAGCACCAGCGCCGCCGCCACCACCCCGCAGGCCGCGCCGAGCGCCGTCTCCTCGATCCGCAGCACCAGCACCGACATGCTGTAGGTGTGCAGCAGCGTGTACAGCAGGCCCAGCATGGCGGTGACGAAGAACGACATCAGGGTGTAGGACAGCGGCGCCGTGTAGAACATCGCGAAGATGAACACCAGGACCAGCGCGAACGCCGTCCAGGTGTGCTGTCCCACCAGCCCGGCCAGCACGATGCCGGCCACCACCCCGAAGACCGTGCCCAGCAGCCGCCGGTAGCCCTTGACCAGGATCTCGCCGGTCGACGCGGTGTTGATGAACACGATCCAGCAGGTCAGCACCGCCCAGTACCAGCGCTGCGAGGAGAGCAGCTCGCCGCCGGCGATGGCCAGCATGGAACCGACCGCGACCTGCACCGCGGCCCGGGTGGTGGGCCGCCGCAGCCCGGTCTGCGCCGCCTCCTCGTCGGCCGCCTCCTCACCGGCGTCGATCGCCGCGTCCTCGGCGTCCAGCTCCTCCCGGGAGCGGGTGGTGGCGGGGGAGTCGTCGGACTCGTCCTGCGGACCGTCCAGGGCCACCCGCAGGCCCATCACCGCGCGGGCCGTCTCGCCGATGCCGCGGAACACGTCCTGGACGGCCGGCGAGGCGGCCGGCAGGTTCTCCTCGTCGCGGTAGCCGAGCAGCCGGTTGCGCAGATGCGACAGCGCGGTGCCGCGCGCCTCGGCGGGCGGCCGTACCACCAGTTCGCGCAGCGCCGACAGGTCGCGGCGCAGCAGGGCGGTGGCCTCGTCGGCGCCCGGCAGCCGGCCCATCGTCGGGGCCGGGGCGCCCGGCAGATGCAGGGTGAGCGTGTCGGCCCGGCGGGCGCTGCGCGCGGTCAGCAGCAGCAGACCGAGCCGCTCGGCGGCGATCTCGGCGTCCGCGATACGGCGCTGCACCAGCCGGGTGGTGGACGCGTCCAGCGTGTTGTCGTCCAGCCGGGTCTGGATCATCAGCGCCGTCTCGTGCAGCCGGGCGTGGCCCTCCCGCAGATCCTCCAGCACCTTGTCGATGTCGTCCGGACCGGCGTCGAGCAGCTCCAGCTGGGCGGAGAGCAATTGGGCCAGCCGGGCCCGGAACGCCTGCCGCAGCCGCTGGAGGATGCCCGCCGGAGTGGCCGGCACGATCCCGAACCGCACCACGGCACTGCACGCGAACGCCACCGCCAGCGACAGGTACAGCTTCGGCAGCCCGGCCACGGTCGCGCCGACGAACAGGGAGACGAAGTAGAGCTGGAAACCGATCAGGCCGAGCGCCGTGCCCCGGTCGCCGAACCGTCTGCCGTACACGGCGCAGAAGATCAGCACCACGAAGAAGGCGTCGCCGAGCACCACGTGCGAGGCGAGCAGGGCGGCCAGCGACACCGAGGCGAGCGCGACGGGCAGGCCGAGCGCCAGGGTGACGGCCTGCGCGGCGGGCTGCTTCTCCCGGATGGCGAAGGTGGCGACCATCGCCGCCATCGCGCCCGCCACCAGATGCGTCACGTCGGAGCCGAGCAGCGCCAGCACGGCGAGCGCCAGCGCGATGGCGCCCACCGTCCGCAACCCGGCGACCAGCCGCAGCAGTCCCGGATCGGAGGCGGCGACGCGGTCCCGCAGTCGTGTCCGCGCCGAGCGTCCCGCTGCCCTCACGCCGCCGTACACTCCCCATCCGTCGAACGCCGAGATCCACTTCTCAGCATGTCATGCCGTGCGCGGACCCCGCCCGCCGGGTCAGGTCCGGGCCGCGCCGGCCCCCTCCACGTGCGCCCGCACCTCCTCCGGTGACAGGTAGGCGTCGGTGTACTCGAAGTCCTTCAGCTTGGCCGGCTTGCGGGCCTGGAAGCCGGTGCGCACGAAATCGTCGCCGGCCACCGCGTTGAGCAGCCAGTTGGTCAGCACCCGGGTCTTGGCGACACCCGTGCGCAGCGCCGACCAGTGGTAGCCGCGGGCCACCGCCTGCGCGGGCACCCCCCGCAGTTCCACGCCCAGCGGCTTGGAGACCGCGTCCGCGCCGCCGAGGTCGACGACCAGCCCCAGGTCCTTGTGCACGTACGGCCGCAGCGGCCCGCCGCGCAGGGCGGCGATGACGTTGTCGGCGACATGGGTGCCCTGGCGCATCGCGTGCTGTGCGGTGGGCGGGCAGACCGCGCCGTCCTGGCCCTTGGCGAGGTCGGGCACGGCCGCCGCGTCACCGAGCGCGAACACCCCGTCGTGGTCGGGCAGGCACATCTCGGCGGTGACCGCCAGCCGGCCCTTGACCGTCTCCGCGCCGAGCGTGGCGATCAGCGGACTGGCGGCGACGCCGGCGGTCCAGATGAGGGTGCGGGTCGGGATCACCCGGCCGTCGGTGAAGGTGACCTCCTCCTCGGCGGCCTTGGCGACGGAGACGCCCAGCGAGATCTCGATGCCGCGCCGGCGCAGGATCTCCAGGGCGCTGCGGCCCAGCTTGTCGCCCAGTTCGGGCATCAGCTTCGGGGCGATGTCGATCAGGTGCCACTTGATCAGGTTGGGGTCCAGCCGGGGGTAGCGCTTGACCGCGGCGCAGGTCAGCCGCTGGAGGCAGGCCGCGGTCTCGGTACCCGCGTAGCCCCCGCCGACCACCACGAACTGGAGCCGGGCGGCCCGCTCGGCGGGGTCCTCGCTGGCGTCGGCCAGATCCAGCTGGGTGATCACGTGGTCCCGGATGTACGCGGCCTCGGCCAGCGTCTTCATGCCGAACGCGGTGTCGGTCAGCCCCGGGATGTCGAAGGTGCGGGTGATGCTGCCGGGCGAGAGCACGATGTAGTCGAACGGCTCGTTCACGATCTTGTCGGTGATGGTGCGCACCACGCAGACCTTGGACTTCAGGTCCACGCCGATGGCGCCCCCGGGGATGATCCGGGTGCGGTACTTGCTGCTGCGGCGCAGGGACACCGCCACCGACTGGGGGGTCAGGACGCCGGAGGCGACCTGGGGCAGCAGAGGAAGGTAGAGCTGGTAGGCGAAGGGGGTCACCAGCGTGATCTCCGCCTCGCCCGGAGAGAGTTTCCTCTCCAGACGGCGGACGCACTCCACACCGGCGAAACCTGCGCCGACCACCAGGATCCTGGGTCGTGTCACGGTGTTCATCCCTTTCTGCGGCTCCGGGCCGTCTGCCTCGAACGTCCTTCGCCTGCCCGGGGATCGCTGCTTCGCACCCACCGATCTCATCGCGCCGCCGCGCGTTTCGCCACTCGGACGCGCCCGCCCGCCCGCTCAGCCGTGCTCCCGCAGGTGGCACAGGAGCAGACAGACGTCGTCGTCCCGCTCGGAGTCGCTCAGCAACGGGTCCAGGATGCCGTCCGCCGCACCCCCCAGGTCGATCTCCAGCTCGGCGGACCCGAACGACCCGAGCGCCGCCGCCAGCCGCTCGATGCCCGGGTCTATGCCCCGGGCCCGCCGCTCCACCAGACCGTCGGTGTACAGCGCCAGCGTCGTCCCCGGCGCCACCCGTACGGTGTGGTCCGCGATGTCCTGCTTGAGCGGGATGCCGAGCATCGCGCCGGGCTTGGCGTCCAGGATCGTCACCCGCCCGTCCGGCCCGCGCAGCACCGGCGGCGGATGCCCGGCCGCCGCCCAGGTCAGCGTCGGCTCGTCCGGGTGGAACCGGGCGATGACGGCGGTGGCGTACAGATCGGGCTGGAGGTTGTGCAGGAAGTTGTGCAGCCGGGTCAGCAGCCGGCCGGGGCTGCCGCCGTCCACGGCGTAGGCGCGCAGCGCGGTGCGCAGCTGGCTCATCATGACCGCCGCGTGCAGTCCGTGCCCGGTGACGTCGCCGACCACCGCGATCACCGAGCCGTCCGGCTGGCGGAACGCGTCGTACCAGTCGCCGCCGATGTTCATTCCCTGGGTGGCGGGCAGATAGCGGGCCGCCATGCCGAGGAAGCCGGGCGTCGGCAGTTCGGTCAGCAGGGCGCGCTGGAGGGTCTCGGCGATGTCCCGGTTGTGCTCGTAACGCCGCGCGTTGTCGATGGCGATGCTGGCCCGCCGGGTCAGCTCCACCAGCATCACCGCGTCGTCCGGGTCCCAGCGCTCGCCGGGCGGCGACATGGTCAGCACGCCCAGCGGCTCCCGGCGGGTGGGCAGCGGGATGCACAGCACCGGCCGCGTGGTGTGCGCCGGGGACGTCGGGTGGTCGTCCACCCCGGCCAGCTGCCCCGGGTGGTCGGCGGCGTACTGCGGGCGCCCGGTGCGGGCCGCGGTGAGCGCCGCCGGGTGTGCCGCGGCGCCCCGCGCGTCGTCGTCTGTCTCGAACAGCCACAGGTCGACGTTCCCGGCGTAGCCGGGCACCAGCAGGTCCGGCAGGCGGCGCAGGATCTCGTGGTGGTTGAGCGGCGTGGTCAGCACCGCGCTGGCGTCCGCCAGGAACGTCAGCCGGCGCCTGGCCTCCTCCGCCTCGGTGCGCGCCTTGCGCTCGGCGGCGAACGCCTCGCGCTGGGCCCGCCCGGCGGCGTCCAGCTCGGCGTGCAGCGCCACCACGCCCTGGTTGGTCTGCTGGAGCTCCTCGCGGTGGAAGGCGACCAGCTCCTCCTGCTCGCGCAGCTTGCGCAGCACCAGCGCGGTGTCCTCGTCGGCGCCGAGCAGCGCCTCCGCCAGCGCCGCCGGGTCGTCCGCCGGGCCCGGCTCCGGCGACCGGTCCGGCTCCGGGCACGTCAGTGTCATCCGCCACGGCGGCTGGCCCGCCGCCGACACCTCCCGGGACGGCGTCACCAGCACCTCCAGGCGGCCCTCGCCCGAGCCGAGGGCGATCGGGTTCAGCGTCAGCCGCCAGGTGCCGCCCTTGGTCAGGCACTGGCGCAGATGCGCGCTGAGCGCCGCGGACAGCCGGGTCCGCTCCAGCGGCGGCACCCCGTAGGCGGCGACCAGCCGGGCGGTGGCGATCCGCGCCCGCGCCGCGTCCAGCACACCGGAGATCTGCCAGGTACGCATCGTCACCGGTCCGACGGGTTGGAGGTGAGTACGGCCACGGCGGGGCGGCCGGCGTCGTGCGGGGTCGCCGCGGCCGGGCCGGCGGGGCGGCGCGTTTCGGGCGTGGTGTCGGGGGCGCCGGGGGCGCCGGGGGTCTGCCAGGTACGCATCGTCACCGGTCCGACGGGTTGGAGGTGAGTACGGCCACGGCGGTGTCGTCGCGTACCGGGCGGGCCGGGCTGCTGGCGTCGCGCAGCGTCACCGCGGCCGTGACGGCGGGGTCGACGGCGGGGCGGCACGCCTCGGGCGGCGGCGTCCAGCGGCTGGGCAGCCCGTCGCTGTGCAGGATCAGCAGGTGATCGTCGCTCCAGGCGGTCTCGTCCTCGCGCAGCGTCCCCGGCCGGTGCACGCCGACGATGCCGGGCCGGGACACCAGCGGCCGCCACACCCCGGCCGCGCACAGCCGCGCCCCCACGTTGCCGACCCCGGTGAACCGCAGCCGCCCGGCCCGGGTGTCCACCTGGGCCACCGCGACGGCCGCGCCCCGGGTGCCGCCGAGCGCCGTGTCCAGCCGGCGCAGCACCTCGGCGGGGCCCAGCCCGGCCGCGCCGCGCAGCGCGTCCACGGCGGCCGTCGAGGCCCGGGCCGCCTCCGGCCCGTGCCCCAGGCCGTCCGCCAGCATCAGCGTCACCCGGTCCCCGGAGCGCACCCAGGCCCAGGCGTCCCCGGAGTACTCCGCCCCGGCGAACGGCACGTTCACCCCGCCGGCCCGGACCCCGGCGGCCGGCCCCGGGGCGTCGGCACCGGTCCGGGGCAGCGCGGCGCCGATCCGGGCCAGCGCCACCGTGCCCCGGCCCAGGACGCTGTGCAGCGCGAACTCGTGGGCGACGCGGCGGCAGGTGCCCAGGCCCGCGCCGAGCGACCCGGCGGTGGAGAACCCGTCCCGCAGCGCCGCGTCGACGTCGGCGATGCCCGGACCGTGGTCGACCGCCGCGATCTGCACCATCGGCGCCGCGTCCAGACCGGCCGCGAGCACCGGCGGCGCCACCACGTCGATCAGCACCTGCCCGCCGCCCGCGTGCTTGAGCAGGTTGGTGGCCAGTTCGGTGGCGACCAGCGCCGCCACCGCCGTGCGCGGCTCGTCCAGCGCGGCGGCGGAGGCCGCGTGCTCGGCCGCGACCCGGGCGTCCCGCACCCGGGTCGAGTCGTGCACCGGCACCTCCCACACGCGGGGCATCAGAACTCCTCCCGCGGCCTGGGCGCCCGGCCCGTCCAGGAGGTCACCCGCACCGTCGTACCGGCGCCCGGGGCGCTCTCGATCGAGAACTCGTGCACCAGCCGGCGGGCCCCGCCCAGGCCCATGCCCAGCCCGTCGCCGGAGGTGTAGCCGTCGCTGAGCGCCTGCTCCACGTCCGCGATGCCAGGCCCCTGGTCGCTGAAGGTCAGCCGCAGACCGTGCGCGGAACCGTCGACCAGGTGCTCCGACTCCATCGTGCCGCCACCGCCGTACACCAGCGTGTTGCGGGCCAGTTCACTGGCCGCGGTGACCAGCTTGGTCTGGTCCACCAGGCCGAAACCGAGCTGGGCGGCGGCCTGCCGGACGTGCTGGCGCACCCACATCAGGTCCAGGTCCGAACGGACCGGCAGGCGGGCCTCGACGCCCGCTGCCGTGCCCATCACAGACGCTCCTGGCGCGGGGCGCCGGGACGGGCGTCCAGCAGCTCCAAAGCGGCCTCGGTGCTCAGCGCGGTGTGCAGTCCGGGCAGCGTCAGACCCAGCTCCACCAGGGTGATCGCGACCGCCGGCCGCATGCCGACGATCACCGTCCGGGCCGCCAGCAGGCTGGACTGGGCGGCGATCTCGGCCAGCACCCGGCCGAGGAAGGAGTCGACGATCTCCACCCCGGAGATGTCGATGACCACGCCGGTGGCCCCGCTGTCCACCACCGTCTCGGACAGGTCCTGCTGGAGCTGCTGGGCGGTGTGGTCGTGCAGGTCGCCCTGGAGGGTGACGAGCAGGACCCGGCCCAGCCGGAGCACCGGTACGTGTCCGGCGGCGGGGCCGGCAAACGCCTCGTTCACCGCTGATCCGTACCGTTCGGCGAAGTGTTGAAGATGCCGGCCCCCAGCTTGTGCAGCGCGTAGCCCAGCGCGTCGGCGAGCCCGGCCCGGGTGATCACCCCGCCCAGGTCCAGACCGAGGTGCACGATGGTCTGCGCGATCGCCGGACGGATGCCGGAGACGATGCACTCCGCGCCCATCAGCCGGGCCGCCTGCACCGTCTTCATCAGGTGCTGGGCCACCAGCGAGTCGACCGTCGGCACCCCGGTGATGTCCAGGATCGCGTACCGCGCCTGCTGCTCGACGATGGACTCCAGCAGGGTCTCCATCACCACCTGGCTGCGGGCGCTGTCCAGCGTCCCGATCAGCGGGACCGCCACGATGCCGTCCCACAGCTTGATGACCGGGGTGGCCACCTCCATCAGCTGGAGCCGCTGCCGGTCGATGAGCGCCTGCCCCTCGCTCAGCGCGGTCTGCATGACCAGCACCCGCAGCGTGCCCATGAGCACGCTCAGCGTGGTCGTACAGGCCCGCACATGGTCGGCCGAGGCGTCCCGCAGCTCCTCCACGAGCATGTTCTCCACCGGCGGGCGCAGCCCGGCCAGCTCGCTGGAGATCTGCCCGGTGCTCAGGCCGGTCCGGGACCGCGCGGCGGCCATCCGCCCCAGCTGCTCCCGTACGCCCGCGAATCCGGCGGCGTCCGGGTCCTCCACCCGCGCCACGTCCGCGACCTCGGCCAGGGCGTCGACCACGGCCTTGCCGGCCTCCACCGCCTCGTCCCGGGAAACCGTGAACACGGCCCGGAACAGGGGCTCGTCGGCCCAGCGCTGCGCGATCTGCTCCCGGCGGCCGCGCAGGAAGTCGCGGACCTCACCGGTCGGCGTTCCGGGCGTTGTGTCCGTTACGTGCTCCGGCACCTGTTTCACTCCTCATCCGCAACTGCGTCGCGCGAACCGTTGCGGGAACGGGCCGGCGACGTGACTCTGCCGGGCGACCACTGTAACCACCCGCCGACCTCGTACGACACCTCGTGCGGCACCTCGACGGACGGCCGGCGCGAGCCGCGGCCCAAGGAGGAACGCCGGCTGCCGTCAGTCGTGCTGTTCCTGCTCCCGCCGCTGCTCCCCGTCCGGTCCGGCGGCCTTTGCGTCGACGAGCGCGAGGGCGTCCTCGACGCTCTCCGAGACCGGGACCGTGATGCTGACACCGGTGAGATCCAGTATTCGACGCACCGCGGCGGCGGGCCGGATGATGTGCACGCTGCCCGGCAGTTCCCGGGCCTCCTGGTAGACCCGCAGAATGATGTTCATGCCGGAGGAGTCCATGAACGGCACCGCCGACAGGTCGAGCAGGAAGTGCCGCCGGCCGTGGTGCAGCTGGTTGGCCAGATGGTGCTGGAACTCGGTCGCGGTGTCGACGTCGAGATACCCCTCGACCGTGAGCAGCGCCACGTCCTCGCGGGGCAGGGTCACCTCGACGGACAGCGGGTTCTGGGCAATGGGCACGTGTACCTCCAACAAGAGCGGACAGCCTGCTCGGTTACCCCCGTAGGTCACTTCGATGCGCGTCTCTCCCGGAACGCATGAGTGATCAACATCTCATCGCCCCCTCCTTCGCGGTGTCGTCAGCGCGCTCGCGCGTCTACCCCGTTACGGGGCTGTCATGCCTGCCGGGATCTCAGCCGAGGCGGACACCCACCAGACAGGTGTCGTCGTCCGTGTCCGACCTGCTGTAGGTGAGCAGCCGGTCCAGTTGCTGGTCCAGCGAGGTCGGCGTGGTGCGGACCGTGGTCAGCAACTGGCTCAGCGACTCCTCCACGGACCGGTCCCGCCGCTCCACCAGGCCGTCGGTGTACATCAACAGGGTGTCCTCGGCGGCCAGTTGGGTCTCGGCCTCCTCGTACCGGGCCTCCGGGACCGCGCCCAGCAGGATGCCCTTGACCAGCGGCAGCGGCGCCGCCGACCCGTCCCGCACCAGCACCGGCGGCAGATGGCCGGCCCGGGCCCAGCGCAGGGTGCGCCGGGACGGGTCGTACAGCCCGCACACCGCCGTCGCGGTCACCCCGCCGGTCAGATGGTGCGCCACGATGTTCAGCCAGGACAGCAGCTGGCCCGGCCCCGCCCCGGTCACCGCGAGGCCGCGCAGCGCGTTGCGCAGCACCACCATGGTGGTCGCGGCCTCTATGCCGTGCCCGGCCACATCGCCCACGCACAGCAGCACCAGCCGGTTGGGCAGCACCACGGCGTCGTACCAGTCGCCGCCCACCAGCTGCTCGGTCTCGGCCGGCCGGTAGCGCACCGCGACCTGGAGGCCGTCCATCCGCAGCGGGGCCTGGGCCGGCGGCATGATGGCGTGCTGCAACTGAAGGGTCAGCCGGGCGCGTTCGCTGGCCTGCTGCTCGGTGTGGGCGAGCTGGTCCCGGGTGGCGGCCAGCGCCACCTCGGTCCAGTGCTGCGCCGAGATGTCCTGACAGGCACCGCGCAGCATCAGCAGCCGGTCGTCGGTGTCCAGCACCGGCTCGGCCACCACCCGGATGTGCCGGGTCACGCCGTCCGGCCGGGCCAGCCGGAACGCCGCCGAGGCGGGCCGGTGGTGGTGCATCAGGGTGCGCAGGAACCGGCCGATGGTGACCGCGTCGTCGGGGTGGGCGTGCGCCTGCAACTGCTCCAGCGGCACCGGCGTACTCGTCTCCGGGCGCCCGTACAGGTCGAACAGCTGCCCGTTCCAGGTGATCTCGCCGGTCAGCAGGTTCTCCTCGAACCCGCCGATCCGGCCGAGCCGCTGGGCGTGCTGGAGCAGACTGGCCAGCCGCGCCGTCTCGTCCTCGATGCGCCAGATCAGCAGCACCGCGTTGCCGTGCCGGCTGACGCTGATGTCGGCGAGCGCCGACAGCGGCACCTGGTCGACCAGGGCGGTCAGGTTCATCCGCCGGGCCCGGAACGGCTCCCCGGTGGCGTACACCCGCTCCACGCTCTTGAACAGCTCGCTGTCCCCGGCCGCCATCGGGTACGCCTCAAGCAGCAGCGCGCCGCCCACCACCGCCCGGGGCCGGCCGGCCGGATCGAGAAAGCGGTCGTTGACGTGCTGGATCAGGAAGTCGACCAGGTTCCCGGCGGCGTCCAGGTGCGGCACCAGGACCAGCGCCGGGTCGTGCAGCCCGTCGGCCAGGTCCATCAGCTCCACCGCGTCCGGCAGCAGCCGCGGCTCCGACCCGGCGCCGGGGGCCGGGGGAGAGGTCTCCAGGGTGTGCGCGCACAGCTCGGCCAGCGCCTCCAACTGGCGCACCACCTGCGGGGACTGCGGGGCCAGCGGCCCGGCCCAGGCGATCTCCAGCACGCCGTGCACCCGCCCGCCGGTCCCGGCGGGCAGCGCCACCCGCCCGCCGTGCGGATACTGGTGCCGGCCGACGCTGGGCAGCCCGGTGTCGGCCAGCGAGCCGATCCACCGCCCGTCCGTGCCGGTCAGGCCGCTGCGGGCGACCGTCGCCACGTCCGGCGGCACGTACCGCCAGCGGGCCGCCTCGGCGGGTGAGAAGCCCGCGCTGCCCGCCAGCGTCAGCGAACCGTCGGAGCCCGCCGACCAGATCGCCACGGCCACCGCGCCCAGCGGCCTGAGCGCCTGCTCCAGCAGGGCGTCGGCGACGGCCTGGGTGTCGTCGGCGGCCAGCGCCCCGCTCTCGGCGGCCCGCAGCCGCACCGCGGCCGACTCGGCGGGCTGCTCCTCGTCGGCCGCGGCGGCGGTGGCCGCGAGGAACGCGTCGGTCACCTCCGACATCCGGTCCCGGGCGGCCTGGTTGATGACGTCCACCGCGAACTCCAGCGCCGTCACCTGGGACTGCTCGGCCAGCTCGGCCAGCTGCCGGGCGGCCTGGGCCGGGCCGCAGCCCAGCCGTTCCACCAGGATGCCCTTGGCCAGCTCGATCAGGGCCCGCCCCTCGGCCTCCGCCTGGGCCCGGCTCACCTCGCGGCTGAGCCGGGCGACGGTGGCCGCCAGCCGGCCCACGGGCGACTCGGGGGCGGCCCCCACGAGGTCGCCGCCGGGCCCCGGGGACCCGTCGTCCTGCGTACGTTCTGGGATGCTCACGTTGTCACTGCTCCTCGGGCGGGGGGCACGCGGCGCGCGCCGCCCGGCCCACCGGTGTACGGGACGGGGACCGGTCCGCTCATGCGGGCAGCCACCGCCGTACGCGGGCCATCAGGTCGTCGGTGTCCACGGGCTTGGTGACGTAGTCGCTGGCGCCGGAGGCGAGGGACTTCTCCCGGTCGCCGGGCATCGCCTTGGCGGTGACCGCGATGATCGGCAGCTCCGCGTACCGGGGCATGGCGCGGATCTCGGCGGTCGCCGCGTAGCCGTCCATCTCCGGCATCATCACGTCCATCAGGACCAGGGCGATGTCCGGGTTGTTCAGCAGGGTGTCGATGCCCTTGCGGCCGTTGTCGGCGTGCAGCACCCGGAAGCCGTGCAGTTCCAGGATGCCGCTGAGCGCGAACAGGTTGCGGGCGTCGTCGTCGACGACCAGGACCGTACGGCCGTCCGCCGCGGCGCCGGTCTCCGCCGGGGCCGGCCGGGCCGGCTCCTCGGTGCGGACCAGGGACAGCACGTCGCCGGGCTCCTCGGCGGACAGGTGCAGGGCGATCCGCTCGCGCAGCTCGTCCAGGCTGGAGAGGAACTCCAGCGCCCCGCCCGGCGCCCCGGACCGCAGCGACTCCTCCAGCGCGGCGTCCGCGCGGTGCCCGCTGTGCACCAGCACCGGCACGCTGGCCAGCGCCGAGTCGCCGCGCAGCGCGGTGAGGAAGCGGGACGCCTCGCCGTCCGGCATGCCCAGCTCCAGCACCACGCAGTGGCAGGGGTCGGCGGCCAGCGCGCCCGCCGCCTCCTGGGCCCCGACGGCGGTGATCACGTCCAGCGGCGGCCGGTCGCCGGTCTCGTCCCGGCCGTGCGCGAGGTCGGCGACCACGCTCTCGGCGACCAGGGTCAGCAGCCCGCGCGGCCGCTCCTCCACCACCAGCAGCCGGCGCGGCCGCTGCCGGGGCCCGGCCACCAGTTCGGGCAGCGGCGCCGGGCGGTCGAGCGCGTCGGCGGACAGGTCGGCCGCGCCCGGTCCGTCGGGCCGGGCGCGGCGGAGCAGTTCCTCGAAGTCGGGCCGGGCCACCGGCAGGAACAGCGTGAACGTGGAGCCCTGGCCGGGGACGCTGTCCACGGTGACCGCGCCGCCCAGCAACTGGGCGATCTCCCGGGTGATGGACAGTCCGAGGCCGGTGCCGCCGTACTTGCGGCTGGTGGTGCCGTCCGCCTGCTGGAACGCGCCGAAGATGGTCTCCAGGTGCTGTTCCGGGATGCCGATGCCGGTGTCCCGCACCCGGAAGGCCACCACCGCGCCGCCGCGCAGCACGCCCTGCGGCACCTCGCCGTCGGCGGCGGGCTCGATCCGCAGCTCCACACTGCCCCGCTCGGTGAACTTCACCGCGTTGGACAGCAGGTTGCGCAGCACCTGGCGCAGCCGGGAGTCGTCGGTCAGCAGGTCGGCCGGTGCCCCGGCCGCGGTGGTGATGGTGAAGTCCAGGCTCTTCTGCGTGGTCATCGGCCGGAAGGTGGCCTCGACGTACTCGATGAGCTGGCGCAGCGTGACCCGCTCCGGGGCCACGTCCATCTTGCCGGCCTCGACCTTGGACAGGTCCAGGATGTCGTTGATCAGCTGGAGCAGGTCGGAGCCGGCCGAGTGGATGATGCCGGCGTACTCGACCTGCTTGGGGCTGAGGTTGCGGGACGGGTTCTGGGCCAGCAGCTGGGCCAGGATCAGCAGACTGTTGAGCGGGGTGCGCAGTTCGTGGCTCATGTTGGCCAGGAACTCCGACTTGTACTTCGAGGCCAGCGAGAGCTGCTGGGCGCGGGCCTCCAGCTCCTGGCGGGCCTGCTCGATCTGGAGGTTCTTCGCCTCGATGTCCCGGTTCTGTGTGACGAGCAGCGACGCCTTGTCCTCCAGTTCGGCGTTCGAGCGCTGGAGCTCGTCCTGCTGCACCTGCAACTCGGTGGAGCGGACCTGGAGTTCGGCGGTCAGCCGCTGCGACTCGGCGAGCAGTTCGTCGGTGCGGGCGTTGGCCACGATGGTGTTGACGTTGACGCCGATGGTCTCCATCAGCTGGGACAGGAAGTCGTGGTGGATCTGGGTGAAGGCGGACACCGAGGCCAGCTCGATGACGCCGAGGACCTGGCCCTCGACCACGATCGGCAGCAGCACCAGCGCGCTGGGCACCACCTGGCCGAGCCCGGAGGAGATCGTCACGTAGTCCGGCGGCAGCTCGTCCACGGTGATGGCGCGGCGGCTGCGGGCGGCCTGGCCGACCAGGGTCCGGCCGAACGGGATCCGGGTGGGCCGGCCGTCGTCGTCCGGGTAGCCGTAGGAGCCGACCAGCCGCAGCTCGGGCCCGCTCGCGCCGTCCTCGGCCAGGTAGAAGGCGCCGTACTGGGCGGAGACCAGCGGCACCAGCTCGTCCATGATCAGCTCGGCGACCACCGGCAGGTCGCGGTGGCCCTGCATCAGGGAGGAGATCCGGGCCAGGTTGGTCTTGAGCCAGTCCTGCTCCTGGTTGGCCCGGGTGGTCTCGCGCAGCGACTCCACCATCGCGTTGATGTTGTCCTTCAGCTCGGCGACCTCGCCGGACGCCTCCACGTTGATCGAGCGGGTCAGGTCGCCCTCGGCGACCGCGCTGGTCACCTCGGCGATGGCGCGGACCTGCCGGGTCAGGTTCCCGGCCAGCTCGTTCACGTTCTCGGTGAGCCGCTTCCAGGTGCCGGAGACGCCCTCCACCTCGGCCTGGCCGCCGAGCCGGCCCTCGGTGCCGACCTCGCGGGCCACCCTCGTGACCTCGTCGGCGAACGCGGACAGCTGGTCGACCATCGTGTTGATGGTCGTCTTCAGCTCCAGGATCTCCCCGCTGGCGTCGACGTCGATCTTCTTCGACAGGTCGCCGCGGGCCACGGCGGTGGTCACCAGCGCGATGTTGCGCACCTGGCCGGTGAGGTTGTTGGCCATGGAGTTGACGTTGTCGGTGAGGTCCTTCCAGGTGCCGGCCACGTTCGGCACGTGCGCCTGGCCGCCGAGCCGGCCCTCGGTGCCGACCTCGCGGGCCACCCGGGTCACCTCGTCGGCGAACGCGGACAGCGTGTCGACCATGGTGTTGATGCCCTGGGCCAGCGCCGCCACCTCGCCCTTGGCCTCCACCGTGATCCGCTGCGACAGGTCGCCCTTGGCGACGGCGGTGGCGACCTGGGCGATGGAGCGGACCTGGTGGGTCAGGTTGGACGCCATCACGTTGACGTTGTCGGTCAGGTCCTTCCAGGTGCCGGAGACCCCGCGCACCTGCGCCTGCCCGCCCAGGTTCCCGGCGGTGCCGACCTCGCGGGCGACCCGGGTGACCTCGTCGGCGAAGGCGGAGAGCTGGTCGACCATCGTGTTGATGGTGTTCTTCAGCTCCAGGATCTCGCCGCGGGCGTCCACGGTGATCTTCTGCGACAGGTCGCCCTTGGCCACCGCGGTCGCGACCTGCGCGACGTTGCGCACCTGGTTGGTCAGGTTCCCGGCCATGAAGTTCACCGAGTCGGTGAGGTCCCGCCAGGTGCCGCGCACCCCCTGCACGTCCGCCTGGCCCCCCAGCCGGCCCTCGGTGCCGACCTCGCGGGCGACCCGGGTGACCTCGTCGGCGAAGGCGGAGAGCTGGTCGACCATCGTGTTGATGGTGTTCTTCAGCTCCAGGATCTCGCCGCGGGCGTCGACGTCGATCTTCTGCGACAGGTCGCCCTTGGCCACCGCGGTGGCCACCTGGGCGATGTCCCGCACCTGCGTGGTCAGGTTCCCGGCCATCGCGTTGACCGAGTCGGTCAGATCGGCCCAGGTGCCCGAGACCCCCGGCACCTTCGCCTGGCCGCCCAGCCGCCCGTCGGTGCCGACCTCCCGGGCCACCCGGGTGACCTCGGAGGTGAACACGGACAACTGGTCCACCATGCCGTTGAAGACCTTGGCGATGTCACCCATCAAACCGTCGGCGTCGTCCGGCAGACGCGTGCCGAAATCGCCGTCCCGCACGGCCGTCAGGCCGGCCAGGAGCCGTCGCAGCTCCTGATCGCCCCAGGCGGCGTCGACGACCCCGGCGCTGTCGCTGGTCATGCGCACCCTCGTTCCGCTCCCCAGGAGTCCTCGCGGCCAAGGACTCGCCAACCCCCGTCCGGGCCGATCGGCGGCCCGGACTCTCGTGTATGCGTTCGTGCAGTTCAGCGGAACTGCCCAGGGAGAAAAATACGCCAGCGGACGAGGTGCCCGCCGGGTGGGGAAGGAAAAGGCCGCCCGGTCCGTGACCCTCGCTCATGCCTTCGGGTCGAACCGGGCATGCTCCGGCCGCGAAGGGGTACTCGGCCCCGTTTCGACGCCGGGGGGCGGGGCCGCCGCGCGCTCCCCGGTCCGCGCCGGGCGGGCCCGGCACGCGGTGCCGCGGCGCGCTTTCGAATGCCGGTGGCCGGGGAGGGTAGTTGGCTGCTGTGGAGCCGGGCGGACCTGCCGCCCGGACCGGGCCAGCACCGGTCATGACACGGGAGGGAAGGAGCAGCGTGCCGATGGAGAGGATCTGGTCGTACGCGCCGGAGAGCGGTCACGTCGAGGGGGAGGACCTGTCGGGCTGCGCTGTCGTCGCGAGCGACGGCACCATCGGCCACGTGGACCGCCAGGCGGACCACTTCGGGATGCGGCACCTGGTGGTCGACACCGGCGTCTGGGTCTTCGGCCGCAGCGTGCTGGTGCCGGTCGGCGTGGTCACCGGCGTGGACACCGGGGCCCGCAAGGTCACGGTGTCCTGCACCAGGGCCGAGGTGAAGGCCGCGCCCCGGTTCCGCACCGACAGCGAGACGATGGACCGGGAGTACCTGGCGGCCGTCGGCGACTACTACGACCGGCTGCCGCCGCGGGAGACGTCCGCCACCTGACCCCGGTCACCAGGGCAGGAAGACGTGGATGTCCTTGCCCCGCTCGTCGGGCACGACGCTGACCTGGTCGCACAGCGTGTGGATCAGGTGCCAGCCGATGCCGCCACCGCCGTTGCTCGGATGGAAGGGCCGGGGCGCGGGCGGCGTCGGATTGGTGTCGTGCATCACCACGTGCACCCCGTCGAAGGTGCGCCGCAGGCGCAGCTGGAAGGGCCCCGGGGCATACTGCACCGCGTTCGCGGCCAGCTCCGTGACGACGAGGAGAATGTCGTCCCAGTGCTCGGCGGCCGCCGGCCGCGCCACGCGCGCGAGGTCGTAGAGGAATTCCTCCGCGACCAGACGCGCACCGGTGACATTGTGCAGCTCCCCGGTGAAGCTGGCGGTGCGGTCCGTGATCTCCTCGGAAGCCAGTGTCCTGTCCCAACGCGACTCGGCTGCCATTTCGCCTTCCCGGCCCGGCCTCAGCCCGGCTGTCTCGTCCTTTCCCGTGCGCCCCCTTCGTCTGCTAGTTCCCGTGCCGGCAGAGCCTACGCGCCCGTTCGCGTGGACACCCCGATATGACCCGGGGTGACCGGGCGGTGGCCTGCCGTGCCCGCTGTCCCGGGCCGGGCGGAATTCCGCCGCCGGGCGCCGCTGGATAAGGACGCCGAAGCAGGGGAATACCGAATTCCTCTTACCGGCCGAACCGAGACATGTCAATTCCCGGGAATGCGGGGCGGATTGGGCGGGCACTCGGTGGAGCGGAACACACCGGAGCATGTCCCGACAGGAAGTGCTCCGCCGTTCGAATCCGCCTACTTCAGGAGATTCTGATGACCAGTTACGGCAGTTCCTCGTCCGCTTCCTCCCGGTCCGGCACCAACGGTCTGGCCGTCGCGAGCCTCGTCTGCGGAATCGTCGGACTGCTCGTTTTCAGCGTGGTCCTCGGACCGGTCGCCATCGTGCTGGGCGCCGTCGGCCTCCGGCAGACGGCGGCCAAGGGCGGTGCGGGAATGGCCAAGGCCGGCATCGTGCTCGGCATCCTCGACCTGGTCATCTTCGGTGTGCTGCTCGCCGTGAGCGCGTCCGGCGGCGGATTCAGCTGGTACGTCGGCGGCTGACGAAGACGTTGTCGCTCTCCTCCCAGTCCGCCGGGCCGTCCGCCCGGCCCGCCGACCGGTCCGGCCGGGCCCGCGCGGGCCGGGCGGAGCGCGTCTCGTACATGGCGTCGATCTCCAGGGCGCAGGCCCGCGCGATCTCGTCGCGGCGCAGCTTCAGCGACGGCGTCAGCAGCCCCCGGGCCACGTCGAACGGCTCCGGCAGGACCCGGAAGACCCGGATCGACTCCGCCCGCGACACGGCGCTGTTGGCGGCGGCCACGGCCCGCTCGATCTCCTCGCGCAGCGCGTTCTCCTCCCGGGCCTCCCGCGCCGGGGCGTCCCCCGGCAGCGCCAGTCCCGCCCGCCAGTCCGTCAGGAACTCGGGATCGAGGGTGATCAGCGCGCCCACACAGGGCCGGCCGTCGCCCACCACGACCGCCTGGTGGATCAGCGGATGCAGCCGCAGCCGCTGCTCCAGGACGGCCGGGGCCACCCGCGTGCCGTCGCTGGTGACCACGAGGTCCTTCGTGCGGCCGGTGATCGTCAGATACCCCTCGTCGTCCAGCCGCCCCAGGTCGCCGGTGGCCAGCCACCCGTCGCGCAGCACCGCCCGGGTGGCGGCCGGGTCGCCCACGTACCCCTGGAACACCGACGGGCCGCGGACCAGGATCTCCCCGTCCCCCGCCACCCGGATCTCGGTGCCGGGCAGCGCTCTGCCCACGGTGCCGGTCTTCTCCCGGCCCAGCGGCTGCATGGTGACCGCGCCGGCCGTCTCGGTCAGCCCGTAGCCGTCGTGCACCTGGATGCCGATGCCCGCGAAGAACAGCGACAACTCGCGGCCGAGCGGTGAGCCGCCGCACGCCGCGCGGCGCACCCGGCCGCCCAGCGCCCGGCGCAGCCGGCGGTACACCGTCCGCTCGAACCTCGCGTGCTGGAGCCGCAGGTCGAGGCCGGGCCCCGGCCCCGTGCCCAGTCTTCGGCGCTCCTGCGCCTCGGCGTAGTCCCGGGCCGTGCCGGCGGCCCGCTCGAACAAGGAGCCCCGGCCCGCCCGCTGGGCGTCGCGCAGATAATTCTTGTAGATCTTCTCCAGCACCGACGGGACGGCGTAGAGGTACGTGGGCCGCAGTGAGCGCAGCGCGGCGGTCAGCGCCGCCTCCGTGGTCTCCGGCTCGTGCGCCATCAGCAGCCCGCCGCGTACGCACAGCCCCTGCACCATCAGGCCGTACACGTGCGAGAACGGCAGGAACGCCAGGACCGAGCCCTGCTCCCCGGCCGGCGCCGCCGTCGCACCCCACCCCTCCAGGAGGACGTCGCAGGGGGCGGCCAGCGCGCGGTGGCTCAGCGCGCAGCCCAGCGCCCTTCCCGAGGTGCCGGAGGTGTAGGCGACCACCGCGGTGGCCTCCGGCAGCACGATGCGGCGCATCGAGTCCACCGTGGCCGCCGGTACGTCCACCCCCCGGGCGGTCAGCTCGGCCGGCGCCCCCGCGTCCAGCTGCCAGACGTGGCGCAGCGCCGGCAGCGACGCGCACACGGAGCCGACGGTCATCACGCACCGCTCGTCCTCCACGACCACGGCCACGCAGCCGGCGTCCCGCAGCATCCACCCGACCTGGTCCCGGGAGGAGGCCGGATGGACCGGGACGACCTCGGCGCCCACCGTCCACAGCGCGTACGCCAGGACCGTCCACTCGTACCGGGTGCGGGCCATGACGGCCACCCGCTCGCCCGGCGCGATCCCCGTGGCGATCAGCCCTTTGGCCAGCTCCACCACCTCGTCGCGGACCTCGACCGCCGTCACCTCGCGCCAGCCGTCCGAACCCCGGTCCGCGCGGCGGGCGAGCAGCGGCAGCGCCGGGTTCCGGGCCGCCGTCTCGAAGAGCCGGTCGGCCAGCCCGCCGGTCGGCGGCGAGGCGGCCCAGGGAGCGGGAGCGGAGTCGCGCATGCACTGCTCCTGAGGGGTACGGGCTGTGACGGAAACCGTCGGACAGCGTTGTCGGCGGGCCCGAATCTAGCCGAGCCGAGGGCGGCGGGGGACCGGGACGGCCGAACTGTGGCCGCGCCTTGATGATCCCGCCGAGAAGGGGGGACCCGGACCCCATGAGCTATACGAATCCCGACCCCGAACCCGAGCGCAGCACCGGCCTCGAGCCGGGCGGCGGCGTACCGCCCGGCGAGACCCCGCCCGCGGAGAGCAGCCTGCCCGAGGCCGGCCCGCGCGAGACGCACAACCCGGCCAAGGGCTGGGGCAAGGGCCCGCTGACCCTGATCATCGTCCTGGTCGTGCTGGTCGCGGCGTTCTTCCTCGCCTACGCGATCTCCCTGATGGTATGAGCGGCGGGACGCCGGCTACCCCTGGGTGCGCCGCACGCAGCCGGTGACGACGTCCCGCAGGCTGCCCGTGCGCTCCAGCAGCTCCCGCTGCACCCGGGCCCCGTTGCCGCGCCGCAGCAGCTCGCCGCAGGCCTCCCGGACCCGCTCCAGGTCGCCGTCCGCCGCCAGCGCCTCGCCGACATGGTCGAGCAGCGCCCGGACCACCGTCTCGGCGGGCATCCGGCGCATGGTCAGGGGGTGCAGCAGCTCGCCGGTCAGCCCGGACCGGGCGGCCCGCCACGCGGCCAGCCGCAGCAGGCTCACGCTGTGCCCGGCCGGCTCCCGGCCCGCCCGCCACTCCTCGGCGGCGGTCTCCACCAGGCCGCGGGCGAGACAGGCGAGGAGCACCGCCGTGTCGGAGTGCAGACAGACGTCCGCGACCCGGAACTCGACCGTCGGGTACCGCTCCGACAGCCGGATGTCGAAGTAGATCATCTTCTCGTCGAGGATGGTGCCGGTGGCCACCATGTCGGCGACCCGCCGGTGGTAGCGCTCCGCCGACCCGAACAGCTCGGTGGGACCGGCCGACGGCCAGCGCTGCCAGACCCGGCTGCGGTAGCTGCTGTACCCGGAGTCCTTGCCCTGCCAGAACGGCGAGTTCGCGCTCAGCGCGGCGAGCACCGACAGCCAGGGCCGCACCCGGTCGGCGACCGCGACGCCCTCCTCGTCGGAGTCCACCGAGACATGCACATGGCAGCCCAGGACGAGCTGCTCCTGCACCACGACGCCGTACTGGTCGGCCATCCACTGGTAGCGGCGGTTGACCCCGACGGCGGGGCTGACCGGCAGCGGGGAGGTGGCCAGCGCGGCCACCGTGCAGCCCAGCTCGCCCGCGTGCCGCGCGGCCTCCTTGCGGCAGCGGACGATCTCCGCGTGCAGCCGCTCCATCTCGCTCTGCGGATGGGTGGCGAACTCCAGCATCTGGTCGTGCAGTTCCTTCTCGAACACGTCCTGCTCGCCCGGGTCCTGCGCGGCCCGGGCGAGCACCGCCGCGGACATCGCCCGCGGCTCACCGCTCTCGGGGTCGACCAGGAGGAGTTCCTCCTCCACTCCGACGGTACGCACCTGATGCCGCCTCTCTGGGGCCCTTGAACGGCGACGACGAGGGTTCTCGAGTCGTAGGAACCTGACTGCCCCCTCAGCCGCCGTCGAACACCTGGCCGCAGTGCCGGAACCTCACCCGGCGGCGGGCATCAGCCACACCGTGGCCAGCGGCGGCAGCGTCAGCGCCACCTGGCCGTCCTCGGTCCGGACGGGACCGGCGTTGATCACGTCCGAGCCGCCGTAGCGGGCCGCGTCCGTGTTCAGGACCTCCTGCCAGGCGGGCACGTCGTCGCCGGTGGCCAGCCGGTAGTCGGACCGGACGACCGGGGAGAAGTTCGACACCGCCAGCAGCGGCGACCCCTCGGCGTCGTAGCGCAGGAAGGCGAAGACGTTGTCCTCGGCCGCGTCCACCGCCACCCACCGGAAACCGGCCGGGTCGGTGTCCCGCTGCCACAGCGCCGGCGCGGCCAGATAGCGGGCGTTGAGGTCCCGCACCAGGTCCCGCAGCCCGCGGTGGTCACCGGCCGAGTGGTACCCCTCGTCCAGCAGCCACCACTCCGGGCCCGCCTGCTCCGACCACTCCGCCCCCTGCCCGAACTCCTGCCCCATGAACAGCAGTTGCTTGCCGGGGTGGGCCCACATGAAGCCCAGGTAGGCGCGCACATTGGCGCGCCGCTGCCACCAGTCGCCCGGCATCTTCGACACCAGCGCCTGCTTGCCGTGCACCACCTCGTCGTGCGAGATGGGCAGCACGTAGTTCTCGCTGTAGGCGTACACCATCGAGAAGGTCATCTCGTGGTGGTGGTACTTGCGGTGCACCGGCTCCTTGGCGACGTACTCCAGCGAGTCGTGCATCCACCCCATGTTCCACTTGAACCCGAAGCCGAGCCCGCCCACGTCGGTGGGCCGGGTCACCCCGCCCCACGCGGTGGACTCCTCCGCGATGGTCACCACGCCGGGGCAGCGCCGGTACACGGTCGCGTTCATCTCCTGGAGGAACGCCATCGCCGCCAGGTCCTCCCGGCCGCCGTGGACGTTCGGCTCCCACTGCCCGGAGTCGCGCGAGTAGTCCAGGTACAGCATCGAGGCGACGGCATCGACCCGCAGCCCGTCGATGTGGAACTCCTCGCACCAGTACACGGCGTTGGCGACCAGGAAGTTGCGCACCTCGGTGCGGGCGAAGTCGAAGGTGTACGTCCCCCAGTCCGGGTGGGTGGCCCGCCGCTCGTCCCCGGGCTCGTACAGCGGGTCGCCGTCGAACCGGGCCAGCGCCCAGTCGTCCTTCGGGAAGTGGGCCGGCACCCAGTCCATGATCACGCCGATCCCGGCCCGGTGCAGCGCGTCGACCAGGTACTTGAAGTCGTCCGGCGTCCCCAGCCGCGCGGTCGGCGCGTAGAACCCGGTGACCTGGTAGCCCCAGGACGGCCCGTAGGGGTGCTCGGCGACCGGCATCAGCTCCACGTGGGTGAAGCCCAGGTCCTTGACGTACGCGGGCAGCACGTCGGCCAGCTCCCGGTAGCCGAGCCCCGGCCGCCAGGACGGCAGGTGCACCTCGTACACGGAGAACGGCGCCTGGTGCACGGGCGTCGCCGCCCGCTCCCGCAGCCAGTCGGCGTCATTCCACTCGTGGTGCGAGGCGGTGACCACGGACGCGGTGTTCGGCGGCTCCTCGGCGGCCCGCGCCATCGGGTCGGCCTTCAGGAACCGGTGCCCGTACCGCGAGTGGATCTCGAACTTGTACTTCACCCCCTCGCCGACGCCGGGCAGGAACAGCTCCCACACGCCGGACGAGCCCAGCGAGCGCATCGGGAAGGCGGTGCCGTCCCAGTGGGTGAGGTCGGTGGCCACCCGCACACCCCGCGCGTTCGGCGCCCAGACCGTGAAGCGGGTGCCGGTGACGTCCTCGTGCGTCATCGGCTCGGCGCCCAGCGCCCGCCACAGCTGCTCGTGCCGGCCCTCGGAGATCAGATGCAGGTCCAGCTCACCGAGCGCGGGCAGGAAACGGTACGGGTCGGCCGTCTCCCGCGTCCCGTTCTCGTACTCCACCGACAGCGTGTAGGCGGGAATCCGGTCCAGCGGGAGTACGCCGGAGAACAGGCCGTCCCCCTCGGAGGCGAGCGGGTGCGGCTCGCCGTCCACGACCACGCGCACCGCCCGCGCGAACGGGCGCAGCGCCCGGAAGGCGATCCCGCCGGGCACCGGGTGGGCGCCGAGCAGCGCGTGCGGGTCGTGGTGGGCGCCCGCCAGCAGGCGCCCCCGGTCGGTCGCGTCCAGCGGCGGTGCGGTGCCGGCCGCCCCGGTGGGCGCGGCGGGACCGGACGGCTCGGGGAGCGAGGTGTCGCGGAGGGCCATGTCAGTCTCCTCTCACGGCGAGTCGTTCGATCGCCGCCATGGGTACGGGAAGCCAGTCGGGACGGTGCCGGGCCTCGTACAGCACCTCGTACACCGCGCGGTCCGTCTCGTAGGCGCGCAGCAGGCCGTGCTTCTTGCGCGGGTCCCAGCCGGCCCGTACGGCGTATCCCGCGCAGTACGCCTCCCGGCAGCGGCGTGCCCACTGAGGGCGCCACGGGCGGCGCTGGCGGGCGGCGTAGTCGAAGGAGCGCAGCATGCCCGCGATGTCCCGCACCGGGGAGTGGGCGCTGCGCCGCTCGGTCAGCGGCCGGGACGGCTCGCCCTCGAAGTCGATGACGAACCAGTCCCGCCCGGCCCGCAGCACCTGCCCGAGGTGCAGGTCGCCGTGGATGCGCTGGGCGGCCGGTCCGACGTCGCAGGTGGTCAGCGCGGCGAACGCGGCCTGGAGCCGGGGCACGAAGGGCGCGAGGCCCGGGACGGCGTGCGCGGCGGCGGTCAGCCGCTCGGTCATCGCCGCCGCGGTGCGGCCGTTCTCCCCGGGCGTCCCGGCCGGGAACGCCGAGGCCAGCGCCACGTGCACGTCGGCGGTGGCCCGGCCAAGGGCGTGCGCCTCGGCGGTGAAGTCGTCCCCGGCGGCCAGCGCGTCCAGCGCCAGCGTCCAGCCGTCGGTGGCGCCCGGCAGGAACGGCTGGAGCACCCCGAGGGTCGCCTCGAACGGGTGCGTGGTGCGCAGCCAGGCCACCGGTGCCGGCACCCGGCCGCAGCCCTGCCGGGCCAGCGCCCCCGGCACCTCCAGGTCCGGGTTGACGCCGGGCTGGATGCGCCGGAACACCTTGAGGATCAGCTCGTCGCCGTAGACCAGCGAGGAGTTGGACTGCTCGGCGTCCAGCAGCCGGGGGGCCAGCGCGGTGGCGGGCACCGGCCGGGCCGGGTCCGCCTCGAAGCAGAGCGGGCCCGCCGTGCCGGGGTGCCGCAGCCGCTCCAGGAGCAACTGGGCCATCCGGGGGTCCTGCAACGCGTCGTACACCGTCAGACCGGCCAGCGGTCCGTCCTCGACCCGGCCGATGACCGCCCGGCCCAGGCGCGGCGCGGGCTGCTCGCGCAGGCCCAGCAGCAACTGGTAGCAGTCGCCGGCCGGCTGCCCGCCGCCGGGCGCGGGCACCGTGCCGTGCCCGGCGTGGATCAGCAGATGCAGACAGCCGGGGAACAGCTCCGTCATCGACAGCAGGCCGAGGTCGGCCACGGGCCGGTCCTTGCCCGCGAACCAGCGCTGCCGGGGCAGCCACTGGCGCAGCAGACCGCCGAGCGACTCCATCGGGTCGGCGGGATGGTGCGCGTGTCTCGGGCGCAGGGGTGCGGTCTTCGGCATGGTGACGCGTCCTTTCCTCGGCCCGAGCTCACGCCCGGCGGCCGATGCGGGATGCGACTCGAGTGAGCCGGAACCAGTAGAAGCCGTGGCCCCCGAGGGTCAGCAGGTAGGGCAGTTCACCGATGGCCGGGAAGCGGACGCCGCCGAACAGTTCCACCGGATGACGCCCGGCGAACTCGCGCAGGTCCAGCTCGGTGGGCTGGGCGAACCGCGCGAAGTTGTTGACGCAGAGCACCAGGTCGTCCTCGTATTCGCGCAGGAACGCCAACACCGCGGGGTTGGTGGACGGCAGTTCGGTGTACGAGCCGAGGCCGAAGGCCGGGTTCTGCTTGCGGAT
>NZ_JBQOUX010000112.1:0-26560 GCF_052216785.1 Streptomyces sp. JW3
GTGACGGTGAGGGCCACGCCCTCGATCGCGGTGGCGGCCAGCTCGTCCTGGCCGGCGAGCGTGACCTGCCACTCGCCTTCCAGCGCGGACGCCTCGGTGGCGGTGGCGGTCTCCGGGGCGCCGACCTCGACGGGCAGGGTGGTGCCGTTGTCCTGGGCGAGCGGGACCATGGCGCCGGGGGCGAGGCCGGTGAGGTCCTTGGCGACCGTGCCGCCGGCCGGGGCGGTGACCTTGCTCGGATCGTACTCCGCGGGCTGCTCGGCCTCGGCCGTGGTCAGTTCGGCGAGTTCTCCGCCGTTCTCGCCGTCCGCCTCCTCCGACGCGGGGAGGTCGACCAGGTCGACTCCGCTGCGGTCGTCGTCCGGCGGCAGGGCGTAGGCGGCGGGCAGGATGCCCATGGTCAGCGCGACCACGGTCGAGCCGATGATGCCGACGCGTATCCGTGCCCGTCTGCGGCGCTCGGCACGCGTGCTCACACGTGCCCGCCTGCCGTTCCACGACAGCGATCCCCACACAGCGGCAGCCCCCCGCACACACAGTTCAGCCCAACGATGATCACAAACTTTCAGGCACGCCTTCACGGAAAGTCAACAAGTCCCGGAGAGCTGGTGATCTAGGCCACATTCACGTTTTTCGCGGGTAGCAGCAAAAGCTGCACTGTCACTTCAACAAGAGGAATAGCAAGCCAAAACAGAACGTAATGGCACGTCGACAACGGGCAAACAGGGACTGATCATCCACTTCGCGCAGGAGAGAAGACACCTGGTCAGCTCGGGTTGTCGAGGTGTCCGGCGGGCAGCGACGACAGGACCGCTATGGCGCAACGCCACCGCATCGGTCATGCTCTGTGCTCGTTTCCCGAATACCGGCAAGGATGCCGACGGGAAACAAAGGGGACTCACAGAATTCCGGTGTCTCCGGGATTCCAGGGGGAGGGAACGCAGCACCATGGAACGTCGTCGCTTCCGCCTGCCCGCGTCCGGGCGCGGACGAGCCGGGGTGAGTGCTCTGGTCGCCGGCGCGCTCGGTGTCGGGCTGCTCGCCGTTCCCTTCCTCGACGATCCCGGCGCCCCCGGCCCCCGGGCCCGCACGAAACAGGCCGCGGCCCGTCCACTGACCGAGGAGACCGCGCAGGAGCAGGCCGTCAGCACCGGCGAACGGGTCGAGGGCACCGCGCTGCGCGACGAGACGTCCGAGACGTATGCGCGTCCGGACGGCAGTTTTGAGCTGGTCGCCCATGGTGCGCCGGTGCGCGCGAAGGTGAACGGCGGCTGGAAGTCCATCGACACCACGCTGACCGAGGTGGAAGGCGGCGGCTGGGCACCCGAGGCCGTGGCCGACCCCGTGGTGTTCACGGGCGGTGGCCGGACCGGCGCGCGGGGTAGCCGCGCCGGGGACGGTTTCGCGGTCC
Organism: Streptomyces sp. JW3; assembly: GCF_052216785.1. NCBI lineage: Bacteria > Bacillati > Actinomycetota > Actinomycetes > Kitasatosporales > Streptomycetaceae > Streptomyces > Streptomyces sp. JW3. Next base: position 1,412 of record NZ_JBQOUX010000112.1, read on the forward strand.
GGCCCGCCGTCTTCACCACCAGCGGCGACGGGGGCACCCTGGCCGTCGCCGACGCCACCGAGGGCTACTCCGAGCTGGCCACCCTGACCAGCGACGGGCACGACGTCACGCTGAGCTGGCCGGGCGCGGTACCCGAGCCGGTGATCAGCGGATCGAGCGCGCTGTACCGGGACGTGTTCGACGGCGTCGACCTGCTGCTGACCGCGCAGGCCGGCGGCTTCAGCCACGTCCTGATCGTGCACAGCGCCGAGGCCGCCGCCGATCCGGCGCTGGCCGAGCTGTCCTACGGACTGTCCTCCCCCGACCTGACCTTCCACCTCGACCCGGTCACCAAGGTGGTCAGCGCCAAGGACCGCGAGGGCGCGGAGTTCGCCTTCTCCCCCACGCCCTATCTGTGGGACTCGGCGGGCCGCACCGCCGTGACCGAGGGCGACGACCCCGAGCCGTCCGAGAGCCCCGAACCGACACCGTCGTACTCGGAGGAGTCCGGCGCACCGGTGGCGGAGGAGACCGCCGCGCCCGAGGACGGTATGGATACGGACGCGCCGCAGGAGGAGACCACCTCGGGCACCGTGCCGCAGGCCGCGTACCGGGCACTCGCTCCCGCCGCCCGCACCGACGACGAGGTCTTCGCGCTGCCCGGTCTCGCCGGTCCGGACCCGGGCACCCACATGGCGGTCGCCGATGCCGAGTTGACCGACCCGGGCGCCGCCGCCACCGGCCTCTCGCTCGTCCCGGACACCGATCTGCTCACCGCCGAGGACACCGTCTACCCGGTCTTCATCGACCCCACGATCTACGGCAAGACGAAGAACTGGACCACGGCGTACAAGAAGTACCCCAGTTCCAGTTTCTTCGACGGCGCCAACTACAACAGTGGCACCACCGAGGCGCGCGTCGGCTACGAGTCGACCACCTGGGGCCTGTCCCGCTCCTTCTTCCGGCTCGGCTGGAGCACCAACATCAAGGGCGCGACCATCTCCTCGGCCATGCTCAGGCTGCGTGAGACGTACTCCTGGTCTTGCTCCGCCCGCGAGATGCAGGTGTGGGTGACCGGCGGCATCTCCTCGAAGACGACGTGGAACAACCAACCGGACTGGAAGTCGGAGATCGGCACCAAGTCCTTCGCCCACGGCTACAACTCGTCCTGCCCGGACTCCTACGTCGAGTACAACGCCAAGTCGGCCACCCAGGACGCCGCCGACAGCGGCGCCCAGACCATGACCATCGGGCTGCGCGCCACCACCGAGGACTCGGCGTACTCGTGGAAGAAGTTCAAGGCGGAGGAATCCAGCGCACCCAGGCTGGAGATCATCTACAACCGCAAGCCCAGGACGCCCAGTTCGCTCGCGCAGTCACCGGGCGGCGGCTGTGACCGCACCACCCCGTACACCCACATCGGCAAGCGCGACCTCGTGCTGTCGGCGGCATCGTCCGACCCGGACGACACCTCCACCCGGCAGGACCTGAAGTACCTGGACTTCGAGCTGTGGCGGACCGGCTACGGCGACGACAAGATCCTCGACAAGAACGTCACGGTCACCAGCGCCGGCAAGGCGTCGGCCACGGTCTCCAAGTCCGCGCTCACCAACGGCTACCAGTACTCCTGGCGGGTCCGCGCCATCGACTCCACCGGCGCGGCGTCCTCGTACGCGCCCACCTCCGACCCCAAGGTCTGCCGTTTCGTCTTCGACAGCAGTGTGCCCAACGAACCGATCGTGACGTCCACCGACTTCCCGGCGGCCGACGAGGACGGCTCGGTGTGGTCGGAGAAGAAGTTCGGCACCGCGGGCACGTTCACCTTCGCGCCGGACGAGGACACCGACATCACCAAGTTCGAGTGGGCGTTCAACACCACGTCGTACACCGGCAGCAAGACCGTCACGGCGGGCGCCTCGTACACCGTGTCCCTGTCACCGGTCACCGCCGGCCCCAATGTGCTGTACGTGCGGGCCGTGGACAGCGCCGGCAACCCGTCGCTCGGCACGAAGTACCTGTTCTACGTCACTCCGCGCGACGCCGCCGACAAGCCCGGCGACACCACCGGGGACGGCATCCCGGACCTGTACGCGATCAGTTCGGGCGGCAACCTGCTGATGTACCCGTCCAGCAAGGCCGGTGACCTGCACACCGGCCTGGAGGCCGGTCAGGACGACGGGGTCGGGCTGCTCTCCGACCCGGACGGCGACGGCGAGGACCATCTGCCGGGCTACTGGAAGGACGCGGACGGCGAGCCGGCCCTGATCGCGCACGGCGGCGACGCGCTCGCCGGCGACGGAGTCGGTGACCTGTTCGCCCGGATGCCGGACGGGAGACTGTACGTGTACCCCGGTGACGGATACGGCGGCGTGGACATCTCCCGGCGCAGCACCGTCCGGCTGCCGTCCGGGGCGCCGGACCCCGCACTGTTCGACCAGATCATCGTGGGCGACTACGACGCCGACGGCCGTGCCGACCTGTTCGCCACCGGTACCAGCGGCGAGCTGTGGGCCTTCGACGGCTACACCGGCGCCACCTTCCTGACCATGACCAAGATCGCCTCGACGGCGTGGCTGGAACGGGACCTGGTCTCGGTCGGCGACCACGACAAGGACGGTGCTCCCGACCTGCTGTGGCGCTCGGCCGCCTCGGACCGGCTGTACCTGCGGTACGGCGTCGCGGACAGCGTGGACGGGGGTTCGAGCATCACGTCGCTGGCCACCGCCGCCGCGTCGAAGACCGGCGCCGACGAGGTGTATGCCGAGGGCTGGTCGACGGCGATCGTGCCCGTCACACATCTGCGGGGCACGCCGGACGTCACCGGAGATGACATCCCCGATATGTGGGCACTGAGCAGCACAGGGGACGTCTACTTCTACAAGGGCGGCGCGGCGGTCATCGGCGCCGGGACGGCGGTCATCACCCGGACCAGTGAGTGGGCGACGACGAAGCTGGCGTTCGGCTGACGTCCACGGTCGGCTACGGCGCCCGGGGAGTGAAGTCGAACATCGCGTCGCCCTCCGGGCGTACCACGCCGTACGTGCTCTCCGGGACCTCGTTCCACATGCCCGGCAGGTCGCCGAGGGGTTCGGAGACGATGAGGCGGGTGGTGTCGGAGGCTTCGCGCAGGAAGTCCAGGTCGGGGTGGAGGGAGCGGAGGGTCTCGACGCGGGTGCTGTAGAAGAGGGAGCGGGAGGCTCCCTGGCTGGAGTAGCGGAAGGACCACAGGCGTCGGCCGTCGGTGACGGCGACCGTCATCTGGAGCGGGTACTCGATGCCGTGCTCGTGGCCGACCCGTTCCACCAGGCCGGCCATGCGGGCCACCGCGCCCGGCGGGTCGTCCTCCAGGCCGAAGGTGAGGGCCAGATAGAACATCACCTCGGAGTCGGTCGAGCCCTCGACGTGCAGGAAGAGGTCCGGGTCGACGGCCAGCACCAGGTCGCGCCGGACCCGGGAGAAGTCGGCGACCGCGCCGTTGTGCATCCACATCCAGCGGCCGTGCCGGAACGGGTGGCAGTTGGTCTGCTGGACGGCGGAGCCGGTGGAGGCCCGGATGTGGGCGAAGAACAGGTGGGAGCGGACGTGGCCGGCGATCTCGCGCAGGGTGCGGTTGCTCCAGGCGGGGCCGATCTCCCGGATCACGGCCGGGGTGTCCTTGGCGGTGCCGGACGTTCCGTACCAGCCGACGCCGAAGCCGTCGCCGTTGGTGGTCTCGACGCCCATCTTGGCGTGCAGGCTCTGGTCGATCAGTGAGTGCTGCGGCTTGTAGATCATGTTTTCGAGCAGGATCGGGGAGCCCGAGTAGGCAAGCCAACGGCACATCGTCCCACCGCCCGGTCGTCGTGTTCATCCGCTCCCCTCAGGATCGCAGGACCGTCCCCCGGACGCCCGCTAACGTCGAAGGCATGTCCACCGACCTGGCCGAAGCCCTTGCCGCGCGCCCCCTCGTCCTGGACGGCGGCCTGTCCAACCAGTTGGAGGCCGCCGGGCACGACCTGGGTGACGCGCTGTGGTCGGCGCGGCTGCTGGACGAGCGGCCCGAGGCGATCGTGGAGGCGCATCGCGCGTACTACGCGGCGGGCGCGGACGTGGCGATTACGGCGAGTTACCAGGCGACCTTCGAGGGGTTCGCGGCGCGGGGTGTCGGGCGGGCGCGGGCGGCCGGGCTGATGGCGCTCAGTGTGGAGCTGGCCCGGGAGGCGGCCCAGGATGTGGCCCGGGAGGCGGCCCGGGAGGCGGCCCGGGAGAGTGTCGGGGACGGGCGGCGATTGTGGGTGGCGGCGTCGGCGGGGCCGTACGGGGCGATGCTCGCGGACGGGTCGGAGTACCGGGGGCGGTACGGGCGCACCGTGGCCGAGCTGGAACGGTTCCACCGCCCCCGGCTGGAGGTGCTGGCCGCCGCCGCGCCCGACGTTCTCGCCCTGGAGACGGTGCCCGACGCCGACGAGGCGGCGGCGCTGCTGCGGGCGGTGCGGGGGCTCGGGGTGCCGGCCTGGTTGTCGTACACCGTGGACGGCGACCGCACCCGTGCCGGTCAGCCACTGGAGGAGGCGTTCGGGCTCGCCGCCGGGGTGGCGGAGGTGGTCGCGGTGGGGGTGAACTGCTGCGCCCCGGCGGACGTGGCGGGCGCCGTCGCGGTCGCGGCGCGGGTGACGGGCAAGCCGGTGGTGGCGTATCCGAACAGCGGGGAGACCTGGGACGCCGGGGCCCGGGCGTGGACCGGGCCGGGCGCCTTCGACGCGGGGCGGGTGCGGGGGTGGCGGGACGCGGGGGCGCGGCTGATCGGGGGGTGCTGCCGGGTGGGGCCGGGGGCGATCACTCAGGTACGGCGGGCGCTGGCCGGGGGGTGAGCTGTGGCCGGTACGGCAGTGTCTCCCCGGCGGGCGCCCGGCGGCCGGTACGCCAGTGACCACGGCCGGCCGGCGACGTCACTTCTCCAGGCGAGTACCGCGGCGCCACACCGCCCGGGTGTTCAGTGTGTCGCCGATGGTGGTGGTCGGGTCGCCGTCGACCAGGAGGAGGTCGGCGCGCAGGCCCTCGGCGACGCGTCCGCGGTCGCTGAGCCGGAAGCGCCGGGCCGTGGTCGCCGTGGCCGCGCGCAGCGCCCGCTCGGGGGTGAGGCCGGCGGCCACCAGGTACCGCAGCTCGTGGTGCAGGCTGGCCCCGTGCGCCAGGCCCCCGAAGAACGTCTCCGGCATGGAGACGTCGGTGCCGGCGAGTACGTCGACACCGGCCGCGTCCAGGGCCCGCACGGTGGCGTACACGTCGTCGAGGCTGCCCTGCGGGTAGCGGTCGTAGCTGGCGCGCAGGGTCCGGTCCCACGCGTCGTCGAGGCGGGCGGCGACCCGGGGGTCGTCGGCCAGTTCGGCGCCGGTGATTCCCATCAGGGAGGCGTTGAGGGTGACACAGGGCACCACGAACATGCCCGCGTCCTTGATGACGTCGATGATCTCGGCGGTGTGCGGCTGGTCCATGAACACGTGCACGACACCGTCGACGCCCGCCTCTGCGGCCGTCCTGGTGGCCTCGACGGTCAGCGCGTGGGCCACGGTGAGGGCGCCGTACTTCTTGGCCTCCGCCACCCCGGCGGTCACGGTGGCCGCGTCGAGCGTCGGCAGCCCGGGGTGCCCTTCCACACTGCCGTCGTCGATCATGAACTTGATGAAGTCGGAGCCACGGGCGAGGAGTTGCGGCACGAAGGCGGCCGCTTCCGCCGGGGTGGTGGAGAACGGCATCAGGGGCATGACCGGCGGCAGGTCCATCTTCGGCCGGTACCCCTCGGGCATCAGCTCGCTGGGGTGACCGCCCGGTGGGGTGATGGCGAAGCCGGCCGAGCGTACGTCCGCCACCGTGTCGTCGTCGGTGATGTGGCCCCGGTTCTCCCGGGTGTTCATCCCCTGCATCTCCAGTTCGGTGGTGACACCGAACCGCAGGGCGAGCGCGAGGGAGCCCGGCGCGGAGTGCACGTGCGCGTCGATCAGGCCGGGCAGCAGCGTGGCCCCGCGCCCGTCGACGATCTCGCTGCCCTCGGGAGCGGCGCCTCCGACCCGGGCGATCCGCCCGCCGTCGACGACCACGGTCCGCACCCCGAGTGACTTCTCGCCGTCGAAGACCTGGGCACCGGTGATGGCGGTGAGCGCCATGGCGACCCACCTCGCTTTCCTCGCTCGCTGGTTTTTACATACCCGATGCTATGGAATTGCTTGAAGGTATGCAAATAGGGAGCCACGAACTAGGATGAGCGCCATGAGCCGTGCGTCTTCCTCCGATTCCGCCGGGCGGTCGTCCGACGACCACGTGCTGGACCAGATCGGCCCGGCTCTGTCCCGGCTGCGCCGACGCACCCCCGCCTCCAACAAGGACCTGTCCCGCAACCTCGTGCTCAACGTGATCGCCGACGCCCGGGGCGAGATGACCGTGGGCGGCCTCGCCGCCGAGATGGGCGTGGTCCAGCCGGTGGCCAGCCGGACCGTCGCCGCCTGCATGGCCGACGGACTGCTGCGCCGGGCGGCGTCCCAGACGGACGGGCGCCGTACCGTCCTCGAACTCACCGAGGCCGGCGAGGCCGAACGCGACCGCTTCGCCACCGAGCAGCGGCAGGTGTTCGAGGAGATCACCGCCGCCTGGTCACGGGAGGAGCGGCTCCGCTTCGCCCACCTCCTGGTCCGCTACGGCGCCGACGCCACCGCCTGGTCCCGGGACCGCGCGCGGGACTGAGCGCCGGCCCGGCACCGCCCCGCCCCACCCTCAGCCGACCTGCGCGGTCTCGCCCGAGGGCAGCCGGTGGTAGCGGGTGCCGATGCCGGGCCCCTGGTCGCCGAGGAAGCTGCAGCCCTTCGGGGTAGGGGTGCAGCGCTTCCCGGATGAGTTGGTTGGTGTGGCGCGGCCCGTAGGAGCCGGCGGTGTCGATGTGCGTGATCCCGAGGTCCCTGACCTCGCGGAGCACCGAGAGCGCGGCGTCGCGGCCGGCCGGCGGACCCATCACCCCAGGGCCGGCGAGCTGCATGGCGCCCTAGCCGAACCGGAAGACGGACAGGTCACCCAGGGTCCAGGGCGTTGCTCGCCCTCTACCGGGAGGCGGCGGGGTACACCCAGCGGTCGCTGGGAGAGGTCTTCTCCATCAGCGAGCAGCAGATCGCGTCGATCGAACAGGGCAGACGCCCGCTGAAACTGGATCTCGCCGAGCAGTTGGACGACTTCCTGGAGACCAAGGGGGCGTTGGTCACCGCGGTCAAGAGGATGCCGGAGGTGGATCTGATCCCGCTGTGGGCGGAGGAGTATCTCGATCAGGAGCGGGAGGCCATTGCCATCTCGACCTACGAGAATCAGGTGTTGCCCGGCCTGCTCCAGACGGAGGCGTACGCGCGGGCCGTCTTCAAGAGCCGCATCCCGGTACTTGACGCCGATGAGATCGACCGGCATGTGAAAGCACGCACCGAGCGGCAGAGCATCTTCCACCGCAAGGAGCCACCTCACACGTGCTTCATCATCTGGGAGGCCGTGCTGCGCGATCGCTTGGGCGGCGATGAGGTGTACGTGGAACAGTTGCGGCACCTGCGACAGCAGTCGGAACTGCCGGGCCTGGTCGTGCAGGTCCTGCCCCTTGGGCGCACCACGCACGCAGCCCTCGACGGCCCGTTCGTCCTGCTGGAAACTCCCGAACACCAGCGACTGGCCTACACCGAGACACAGCGGGGCAGTCAGCTGATCGCACATGCCGATGAGGTGGCGATCCTTACGCAGAGGTGTGCGATGCTGCGGACGCAGTCCCTCAACACCGAGGAGACGAGGGACTTGTTGGACCGTCTGCTAGGAGACCAATGAGCAGCACTGCACTTCAGTGGTTCAAGTCGAGCTACAGCGGCAGCGACGGCGGCAGCGACGGCGGCAACTGCGTGGAGGCCGCCCGCGATGCCGCCGCCATCCACATCCGCGACTCCAAGACGCCCACCACCCCCCACCTCACCGTCACCCCCGAAGCCTGGACCACCTTCTTGGACCTGGCTCGGTGACCGGCTCCGGGGCGGCAGGCCACAGCGCCACCTCCCGGTCCCGGGGACCGAACACCGTGCCCGGCGCCCCCGCGCCGAACGTCCGGACGGGGTGCCTGGCGTCCCACGCCTCCCACCCCGGGTCGCCGTCCGCGACGAACGACACCCACGCCGCGTGCATCGCGTCCGCCAGTGCGCGCGGCGCCCCCTCCCCCGCGAGCCGCCGGGACTCCGGCAGGTCCCCGCTGTCGAAGACGAACCCCAGCTCAAGGGCGTGGCACGCACCCAGCCCCGGCAGGTTCGACGGCCAGCCGAACTCGTAGACGTACGACGATCCGGGCCGCGCGTCCGCGAGCCGGTGCAGCGGCACCCGCAGCAGGTGGTCGGTGACCATCTGGCCGACGATCTCGGCGGTCCCCGCGTCCGGACGCAACTCCCGGTAGCCGCGCGGCACGTCGTGCCCGCAGTGGCACCGCGCCCGCGCCCCGGCCAGGGCCACCGCGCCGAGGCGGTCGACGCGTTCGAGCAGTCCGCCGGGGACCAGCCACAGCCGGTACTCGTCGCGGGTCCAGCCCATCAGCAGCCGGACCCCGGGCGCCGTGTCCCCCGCGATCAGCGCGGCCAGCGGATCGCGCGGTACGAGGTCGCCGTCCACGACGATGCCGAAGGACGGCCCGCCGAGGACCGGACTGCTCAGCTTGCCCACCTCGGCCTGGGCGCGCAGCAGCACGTCACGGTCGACGGCGGTGAACGCCTCCGCCGTGGCCGGGATCTTCAGCCGGGCCGCCATCCGGCGCACCATGCGCCGTACCTTGTCCCGGTCGGAGACCTCGGGCGCCCCGCTCTGGAGCACCGCGCGGTGGAAGAGACCCTGGGCCCGGGGCGCGGCCAGCAGCGCCCCCGCGCTGATCGCGCCGGCGGACTGTCCGGCCAGCGTCACCCGGCCGGGATCGCCACCGAAGGCGCCGACGGCCGCGTGCACCCACTCCAGCGCGGCGAGCTGGTCGCGCAGGCCGGCGTTGGCGGGGGCGTCCGGGAAGAGGCCGTAACCCTCCACGCCGAGGCGGTAGTTGGCCGAGACGCAGACGACGCCGTCGCGGGCGAAGGTGCGGCCGTCGTAGACCGGGACGGCGGCGGAGCCCCGGGTGAGAGCGCCGCCGTGCAGCCAGACCAGGACCGGCAGGCGGGCGGCCGGGCTGGGGTCCGGGGTCCAGACGTTGAGGTTGAGGCAGTCGTCGCCGGGGAGGGAGGGGTCGGAGAGGTACTGGCCGAACGCCTCGGAGTACGGGGGTTTCGGGGCGGTGGGCCCGAAGGCGGTGGCGTCGCGCACACCGTCCCAGGTGCGCGGCGGCACCGGCGGGCGGAAGCGGCGGGGGCCGAAGGGCGGAGCGGCGTAGGGGATGCCGCGGAACACCGCGACGCCGCGCTCCCAGCGCCCGCGTACCGCTCCGTGCGGGGTGTTGACCACGGGGTCCGTCTGGTTCGCCGGCATACGCCCACCAGCCCTTCGCCGCGCTTGGCACCGGTATGCCCAGAGCACCACAACCCGCGCCGATATTCCGCCCGGCGCCTGCCGGGGTCTTCCCGCCGGGTGCGGGCCGATCTAGATTGGAAGCGTTTAGGAAGCGCTTTCTACGGGTGCCCTCGGAGGTCGGTGTCCATGGTCCGTACGGCGCGCGCGAGCACCGCGGCCGGACCGACGCTCGCGGTGGTGGCCCGCGAGGCGGGGGTGTCGGTGCCGACCGCGTCGAAGGTGGTCAACGGCCGCGAGGACGTGGCGCCCGAGACGCGGCGCCGGGTCTCGGAGGCCCTGGACCGACTGGGGTACGTGCGCAGGCCCCGTTTCGACACGGTGCGGGCGCCCCGGCTGGTCGACCTGGTGGTGCACTCGCTGGCGGACTCCGGTTCGGGCGCGGTGCTGCACGGGGTGGAGGGGGCGGCGTACGACGCGGGTCTCGAGGTGGTCGTCTCGGCGGGACTGGACCGGCGCCGGGGCGGGGGCGGGGCGGTGGAGCGCGGCGGCTGGCTGGACAAGCTGATGGCGCGGGGGTCGGCCGGGGCGCTGTTCGACCTGGCGGAGCTGACCGGGGCGCAGTACGCGTGGCTGGCGCGGCACCGGGTGCCGTTCGTGATGATCGATCCGGTGACCGAGCCGCCGACCGGGGTGGTGTCGGTGGGCGCGGCGAACTGGCAGGGCGGGGTGACCGCGACCGAGCACCTGCTGCGGCTGGGGCACGAGCGGATCGCGGTGATCGCCGGGGACCGGGGTACGACGGTCAGCGGGACCCGGGTGGCCGGGTACCGGTCGGCGCTGGCGGCGGCGGGGGTGCGGCACCGCGCCGAGTACGTGCGGCACGCGGGGTTCGACCGGGACGCGGCGCGGCGGCGGATGCGGGAGCTGCTGGCGCTGGCGGTGCCGCCGACGGCCGTGTTCGTCTGCTCGGACGCGATGGCGCTCGGAGTGTACGAGGCGCTGGCCGAGCGGGGGCTGCGGGTGCCGGACGACATGAGTGTGGTCGGTTTCGACGACCTGCCCGAGGCGCGCTGGGCCACGCCGGCCCTGACCACCGTGCGCCGGCCGCTGGCGGAGATGGCGGCGACCGCGCTGCGGTTACTGCTGCGGATGATGGACGGCGCCCGCCCGGAGAGCACCCGCACGGAGCTGTCGACGCGGCTGGTGGAACGGGCCAGCACGGCTGCGCCGGGCGGCGCCTGAACGGCGTCGGCCGAAGGGCGAGCGACGGCTCAGCCCGCACCGCCCGCGCCCCACCTTTCCCGCCGCGTGGCCCCGTCCATCAGCAGGTCGAGCAGCCGCTCGGCCTGGGCGCGCTGGTGGGGGGCGCCGGCCGCGAGGGTGACGCCGGCCAGCGCCATGAGGAGGTCGGTGGCCGGCACGTCGTCCCGGAGCACCCCTTGGGCGACCCCGGCGGCGCGGAACTCCTCGACCGCGCCGGCCATCTGCTCCCGCGTCCGCGAGCCGAGCCCCGCGTCGTCCCTCAGCAGGGTCCGGAGGGTGTCGGCCATGCCGTGCTTGGCGGCGAGGTAGTCCAGCACCTCGGACATCCAGGTGCGCAGCGCGCGGTCGGCGGGTTGTTCGGCCAGCAGGTCCGTGGTGCGGGCGGCCAGCCGGGCGGTCTCGTAGCGGTAGGTGGCGTCGACGAGCTGCTCGCGGGTGGGGAAGCGCCGGTAGAGGGTGCCGATGCCGACGCCCGCGTCCTTGGCGATCTGTTTCAGCGTCGCGTCGGCACCGTCCCGGGCGAAGGCCGCGGCGGCGGCGGTCAGCAGTTTGTCCTCGTTGGCCCGTGCGTCGGCACGGACCGGTCGGTCGGTGGGGGCGGGCATACCTGGCGTCCTCTCACGGGCTTGCTATCCGGAGTCGACTCCGTTTAGCGTGATGCCGGTCAAGCGGAGCCGACTCCGCTTGACCGGACGATAACAGTTCACGAGAGGGCGGCCGCGCCATGCAGTACCGCACGTTGGGCAGTACCGGAGTGCGGGTCAGCTCGCTCTGCCTCGGGGCGATGATGTTCGGTCAGTGGGGCAACCCCGACCACGAGGACTCCGCCGCCGTCATCCGCACGGCGCTCGACGCGGGCGTCAACCTCATCGACACGGCCGACGTGTACTCGGCCGGTGAGTCCGAACGCATCGTCGGCAAGGCGATCGCCGGCCGGCGCGACGACGTGGTCCTGGCGACCAAGGTGTCCAGCCCGATGGGCCCCGGCGGCAACGAGCGCGGCGCCTCCCGGCGCTGGATCGTCCGCGCCTGCGAGGAGAGCCTGCGCCGCCTGAACACCGACCGTATCGACCTCTACCAGGTGCACCGCCCGGACCCCACCACCGACCTCGACGAGACCCTGGCCGCGCTCTCCGACCTCGTACACGCCGGAAAGATCCTCTACGCCGGTTCCTCCACCTTCTCGCCCTCGGCGATCGTCCAGGCCCAGTGGACGGCCGAGCGCCGCGCCCGCGAACGCTTCGTCTGCGAACAGCCGCCGTACTCGATGCTGACCCGGGGCGTCGAGGCCGACGTACTGCCGGCCTGCGAGACGTACCGGATGGGGGTGCTCGCCTGGAGCCCGCTGGCCGGCGGCTGGCTGTCCGGCCGCTGGCGCCGCGACGCGGCCGACCCGTCCCTCAGCCACCGCACCGGCACGATGTCCTTCCGCACCACGCTCTCCCACTACGACCTGGACGTCCCCGCCAACCAGACCAAACTGGACGCCGCCACCCGGCTGGCCGCCCTCGCCGACGAAGCGGGCCTGACCCTGATCCAACTGGCCCTGGCCTTCGTCACCACCCACCCCGCGGTGACCGCGGCCATCATCGGCCCCCGCACCACCGACCACCTGCACGGCCAACTCGCCGCCGCGGACACCGTCCTGGACCCCGCCCTACTCGACGCCATCGACCGCATCGTCCCCCCGGGCACCGACCTCAACCCCGAGGACACGGGCTACGGGGCGGCGGTACTGGCGGACCCGGGACGCCGGCGCCGCGCCGCCGGCCGGTGAACCGGGACACTCAGCCGAAGTCCGACGCGATGCCTTGGGGGCCGGCTTGTCGTCCAACTCGTCGGCGGCTTCGCCCATTCGGGAGGCAGCTCAGAGCAGTAAGGTGGCGCGCCGGTCCCTACCGCAGGAGAAGTCGTGAACGAGAGCGCCTCGGCTCCGGCCACGCTGTACAAACGCGCTTTCGACCACCCGGAAACCCGCGCGGCGTGGGAGAAGGAGCAAGGTGCGACAAAGAGACGGTTGCGGGTGTGGTACTCCCTGTACGCCCTGGCTCTCGTATATCGGGGCCGGGACGCCATCGTGTCCCTGAAGCGCATCCGCCGCGTCCTCGAACAGCACCCTTGGGAATCCATTCCCGCCGCCCACCGGGCCACCGGTGTCAAGGAAGTCATGGGTGTTCCCGTCCGGCTGCGGTATCTCGAAGGTGAGGAGCTGACCGGGCTGCTGTCCGCGCGGAAACCGACCCGGCGGCGATACTGGCCCGAGGCGTTGGAGAGCGGCCCCTGGTACGCCGGTGAGGTGCGGCTGGAGGCGGACCACGGCGTCCGCGGGTTCGGTGTGCTCGCCGTCCCGGGCGAGGACGAACTGCTGGAGGTGCCGGGCTCGGCCCGGGTACGGCGGCGGCGCGGGTGAGGACGGGCCGCGCCGGCTACTTGCCGGTGCCCACCGGGTCCACGCTCAGCGCCGGCTTCGTGCTCTCGGTGACGGCGACATTGACGCTGACCGGGATGGTCAGGGAGTGGGTCTCGTCGGGCGGGGTGACGACCATGGTGTCGAAGGTGACGCCGCTGCCGCCGGAGAGGTTCGGCTTGTAGTGCAGGGTGAAGCGGGCCTCGTCACCGGCGGCGACGGTGACCAGCGGGGCGTCCAGGTCGGTGCGGGCGGCGCTGATCGAGTCGTCGTCGTTCTTCAGGTCGACGCCCGGGAAGCCCTTGAGGTCGCACGCGACGTCCGAGGTGTTCTTCAGGTGGACCAGGATGTCGCCCTCGCCCATGCCGTGGCGCTGGGTGGCGGTGAGCTGGTCGGAGGTGCAGGTGCCGGTGCCTCCGTTGACGGTGGCGTCGGAACCGGCCGTGCCGGTGGTGGTGCCGGTGGCCGTGCCGCCGGTGTCCTTCGCGTCCGTCGTGTCCTTCGCGTCCGTCGAGGACCCGGCCGACGCCGACGCCGCGGCCGACGTCGTGTCGCCGCCGCCGCTCTGGCAGGCGGTGAGCGAGAGGCCGGCGGCCACCGCGACGGCCAGGAGGGAGATGTTCTTGACGTGCATGTTCGCTCCTTGGATCGGTGCCGCTCACGTTTCCGTGTGAGCCCTTCTGCCCGTAGGACGGCGGAGGTCACCCGGGGCGTTGCGTTCGCACACGTACTCATACATGGCTGTTACACAGGAACCCCTTCGTAACAGCGGCTTCGCCGCGCTACCCCAGTAGGGCCGTCGGGGGCAGGCCGGTCAGGTCCCGTACCTCCCGGGTGAGGTGGGCCTGGTCGGCGTAGCCGGTGCGGGCCGCCGTCTCCGCCAGCGGGACGCCGGAGCGGGCCAGGGCGAGGGCGCGGCGCAGCCGCAGTACGCGGGCCAGCGTCTTCGGGCCGTAGCCGAACGCGGCCAGCGAACGGCGGTGCAGCCGGCGCGCGCCGAGACCGAGTTCGTCGGCGACCCGGGCCACCGGGCGGCCGGTGTCCAGGGCGGCCACGATCCGGTCCAGGAGCGGGTCGGGCGGGCCGGTGTCCGCCGCCCGGGACAGGGCCGCCGCCTCCAGGCCGCGCACCGGGTCCGCCGCCGCGTTCACCCGCGCGGTGAGCCGGCGCGCCTCGGCCGCCGGCCACACGTCCGCCAGCGCGACCCGCCGGTCGCGCAGTTCGTGCGCGGGTACGCCGAGCAGGGTGGGGGCGGTGCCGGGGCGGAAGCGGACGCCCGCCCACCGGTCGCCCGTGCCCTCGGTGGCGTACGCGCGGGTGTCGGGGCCGGCGACCAGCAGCCGTCCGTCGTGCCAGAGCAGGTCCATGCAGCCGTCTGGCAGGACGCGTCCGGTGCCGTCCGGGACGCTGGTCCACAGCACCGCGCCGGGCAGCCGGGACGGCCGTTCGGTGTACACGCCCCCAGGCTACTTCTGCTCCTTGGGGCCCTCTTCCCCGCGCGGCGTGGTCTTCACGTGCGCCCGCAGGCGGGCCGTCACGTCCTCCGGCGGCAGGAAGCGGGACCAGCGTTCCGGGAACTCGGAGGGCATGTCCGGGTCGGCCTCGCCGTGCACCGCGGTGCGGGCGACGTACTCGGCGACCTGGGCCTGGCGGACGCGCTCGTTGGCCTCGCGCGCGGCGGCGGTGGCGGCGGCCGGCCAGACCCGGTCGATGGCCGCGTTGACCGCCGCGCCGACCAGCACCGCGAACGCGGACACACCGATCCACAGCAGCACGGCGACCGGCGCGGCCAGCGAACCGTAGATGGTGGGGCCCTCGACCGTGCTGGTGAGGTAGATGCGCAGCAGGAAGCTGCCGAACACCCACATGGCGAGGGCGACCAGCGCGCCGGGCACGTCCTCGATCCACGGCGAGCGCACCGGCACCGACACGTGGTAGAGCGTGGTCAGGAAGGCGATCGACAGAATGATGACGACCGGCCAGTACAGGACCTGGACGACCGTCGTCGACCAGGGCACGATCCGCACCACCGCGTCCGGGCCGGCCACCATCAGCGGCAGCGCGATCGAGCCGATCAGCAGCGCGACGATGAACAGGCCGAAGGACAGCAGCCGGGTCTTGACGATGCCCCGGACGCCGTCGAGGCCGTACATCACGGTGATGGTGTCGATGAAGACGTTCACCGCGCGGGAGCCCGACCAGAGGGCGAAGAGGAAGCCGATGGAGATGACGTCGGGCCGGCCGCCCTTCATCACGTCGTCCAGGATCGGCTCGGTGATCTCCTTGACGCCCCGCTCGGAGAGCACCGCGCGGGACGCGTCCAGGATGTTCACCCGCAGGCTGTCGGTGGTGTCGGCGCCGATCCACAGGTCAACGTAGCCGAGCAGTCCGAGGACGCTGAGCAGCAGCGGGGGCACCGACAGCAGCGTGAAGAACGCCGCCTCGGCGGCCAGGCCGAGGATCCGGTACTCCATGCAGGAGTTGACGGTGTCCTTCAGGAGCAGCCAGGCGGTCCTGCGCTTGGAGACGTTCCGGTAGAGGGCGCGGGCGCGATGGAGCCGTCCGGACGGCCGCTCGGGGGGTTCACTTGCTGGCTGCACGACCTAAAGGTATCCGCCGTGAGCGGCCCCCCTCATCCCGCGGTGACCCGCCGCACGGCGGAAACGGAGCCGACACGTCTGGCATGTCCGCGTTGACCGTAAAGTCGTGGTCCCGGTGGCGGGCCGGGCAGGCGGTGCGGGTGGCCGGGCCCGGGTAGGTTGCCCTGCATGACAGGCAGCACCCACACCGTGACGAACCAGCCGCCGCCGCTGGCCGGGTACGACGTCTTCGCCGCCGACCGGGCTCTGACGGACGCGGTCGGCCGGCATCTGGCGCCGGAGCTGGCCGAGGAGGTACGGGCGGAACTGTCCGGCCTCGGCCGCAGCTGCGGATCGGCGCAGGCGCAGGAGTGGGGCGCGCAGGCCAACGAACGGCCACCGGTGCTGCGCACCCACGACCGGTACGGCAACCGGCTCGACGAGGTCGACTTCCATCCGGCCTGGCACCGGCTGCTCGGCAAGGGCGTCGCGGCGGGGCTGACCGCCGCCTGGTCCCGGCCGGGCGGGCATGTGCGGCGGGCGGCGGCGTTCCTGATGTGGACGCAGGTCGAGGCGGGCAACGGCTGTCCGCTGTCGATGACGCACGCGGCGGTGCCCGCGCTGCGCGCCGACCCGGACCTCGCCGCCGCGTGGGAGCCGCGACTGACCTCCACGGTCTACGACCGGGAGCTGCGGCCCGCGCACCTGAAGGCCGGGGCGCTGGTCGGGATGGGGATGACGGAGAAGCAGGGCGGCAGCGACGTCCGGGCGAACACGACCGCCGCCCGGCCGCTGGCCGAGGCCGGCACCTACGAGCTGACCGGGCACAAGTGGTTCTGCTCGGCGCCGATGTCGGACGCCTTCCTGGTGCTGGCGCAGGCCCCGGCGGGGCTGACCTGCTTCCTGGTGCCGCGCGTGCTGGCGGACGGCAGCCGCAACGTGTTCCGGATCCAGCGGCTGAAGGACAAGCTGGGCAACCGGTCCAACGCGTCCGCGGAGGTGGAGTTCGCCGGGACCTGGGCACGCCGGGTCGGCGCGGAGGGCGACGGGGTGCGGGTCATCATCGGGATGGTGGCGGCGACCCGGCTGGACTGCGTACTGGGTTCGGCGGGGCTGATGCGGCAGGCGGTGGCGCAGGCCGTCCACCACGCCACGCACCGCGCGGTGTTCGGCGCCAAGCTGGTCGACCAGCCGCTGATGCGCAACGTCCTGGCCGACCTCGCGATCGAGTCGGAGGCGGCGACGGCGCTCGGGCTGCGGCTGGCGGCGGCGTACGACGACGGCTCGGAGAGCGAGCGGGCGCTGCTGCGGCTGGCGGTGCCGGCCGCCAAGTACTGGGTGACCAAGCGCTGCGCGCCGGTGGCGGTGGAGGCCGCCGAGTGCCTGGGCGGCAACGGGTACGTCGAGGAGTCCGGGCTGCCCCGGCTGGTGCGGGAGTCGCCGCTGAACTCGATCTGGGAGGGCGCGGGCAACGTCCAGGCGCTGGACGTGCTGCGGGCGCTCCAGCGGGAACCGGCGGCGCTGGACGCGTATCTGCGAGAGGTCGGCCGGGCGCGCGGCGCCGATCACCGGCTGGACGCGGCGATCCGGGACCTGCTGACCGAACTGGCGGACCTGTCGCACGCCGAGGCGCGGGCCCGCCGGCTGACGGAACGGCTCGCACTGGTGCTCCAGGGGTCACTGCTCGTGCGGTACGCGCCCCCCGAGGTCGCCGACGCGTTCTGCGCCGCGCGGCTGGGCGGCGACGGGGGCGCGGCCTTCGGCACCCTGCCCGCCACCCTGGACCTGGCGTCGGTGGTGGAGCGGGCCCGGCCGGTGGCCTGAGCGGGACGGCCGGCCACGGCCCTGAGCGGGACGGCCGCGGCGGAGCGGCGGCACGGGGGCCGGCGGTCCGACTGGAACGATCGGCCCGGAGAAGCGGTACGGCCCGGTGGCCTCGGGAGAGGGGCGGCGGCCCGTGGCTTGATCCCGACGGTGGTACCAGGGTGGTACGGGGGGTGGTGCTGCGCCGACACGGCACCACCCCCCGCGCACTGGCCCGTTTCAGGCGGGCGTGCGCCGCTCGGGGCGGCGCGGGACAAGTCTGGGGTACCGCGCAGCCGTCCACCAGGGTTGCAGGGGGTTGCAACTTCGCCGCGCGCTGTGCGCGGACTGTGTCCCGGGGGCCGGGGCAAGCGGTCAGAATGAGACGGAGACGCCAGACGGTGTGCGAGCCCATCTCTCGAGAGGACGAAAGACCGGTGACGCCCTCGCCGATGGACGTGACGCAGGTGGCGGCCGTGGACGCGGCGCACGCGGCCCGGGTGCTCGACGCGGTCCGGTCCGCCCGGCTGGCCGGCGGTCCGGCCCCGGTCGCGCCGCGCCCGGTGATCGAACGGTCCTGGGAGCGGATGCTGCGCGGCGGCGTCGACCCGGACCACGACTTCCGTGCCGGGCTGCTCTCCCGCGAGGAGGTGGAGCGGCGGCGGGAGACGTCGCCGCTGCGGCACGTGCTGCCGGTGCTGCGGGAGGGGCTGCTGTCCGCCGTGGACGTCGCCCAGCACATCATGGTCGTCGCGGACGACGAGGGCCGGGTGCTGTGGCGGGAGGGCAGTCCGCGGGTGCTGCGCAAGGCCGACGGGCTCGGGTTCGAACTCGGCGCGGACTGGCGGGAGGACGTGGTCGGCACCAACGGCATCGGTACGCCGGCGGTCATCCGGCGGCCGGTCCAGGTCTTCGCCGCCGAGCACTTCGTCCGCTCGCACACCGGCTGGACCTGCGCCGGGGCGCCCATCACCGACCCGCGCGACGGGCGGCTGCTCGGGGTGGTCGACGTCAGCGGGCCGCTGGAGACGATGCATCCGGCGACCCTGGCCTGGGTCGGCGCGGTCGCCGGGCTCGCCGAGGCGCGGCTGCGCGATGTGCATCTGCGGTCGCTGGAGCGGCTGCGCGCGGTGGCGGCGCCGCTGCTGGCCCGGATCGGCGGGCGGGCCCTGGTGGTGGACCGGGACGGCTGGACGGCGGCGGTGACCGGGATGCCGTACACCGAGCGGATCGCCCTGCCGAAGTCGGTGGCGGCCGGGTCGCTGTCGCTGCCGTCGCTCGGGCCGTGCGCGGTGGAGCCGCTGGCCGGCGGCTGGCTGCTGCGGGCCGCCGCGGAACCGGCGCCGTGCGGGGCCACCCGGATCGTGCTGGATCTGAGACAGCCGCGCCGCTGGTCGGTGCGCGTGCTGGGCGGCGCCGGCTCCTGGACCCACGAACTGAGCCCCCGGCACGCCGAACTGCTCTACCTGCTCGCCGTCCACCGCTCCGGGCGCAGCGCCGCGGGCCTGGCCGAGGACATGTTCGGCGACCCGGCCCGCACGGTGACCGTCCGGGCCGAACTGTCCCGCGTCCGGCGCTATCTGGGGGCCCTGCTGGCGCACCGGCCGTATCGTTTCTCCGAGGACACGGAGGTCGACGTGCTCCTCCCCGACGCCCCCCACGACCTCCTCCCCCACTCGACGGCCCCGGCCGTGACGGAACAACGGCGCCGGGCGGCGGCCGCGCGGGGGTGAGGGCGGCGCGCGGCACGCGGCGGTCGAGCGCGGCCCCGGCGACGACGGCGACCCCGACGGCTCCCCGACGACGGCAGCCCGACCCCAACGGCTCCCCGACGACGGCAGCCCGACCCCAACGGCTCCCCGACGACTGCGCCCCGGCCGGCGCCGGCGCGCGGGTGAGTGTGGCCCAAGGGGCGGGCGGCAGGGGCGCGAGTGGGGTTTGTTGCACTCTTTTACGGGACCCGCGCCCCCGGAACACCCCCGCTGCCGTAGAGTCAACGATCGACTCGTCGGGCGCAGTTGGTCCGCTGCCTGTGGAGGGTTCATGACGCATCGCGGCAGACACCGCCGGCGCAGGCGGAGCAGAGCACTGCGCGGGGCGCTGACCGGCGCCGCCCTGGCGCTGACCGCCGCCGCCACGATGATCAGCACGTCACAGGCCGAGGTCGCCGACGGCCCCGGCGGGCTGAAGCCGCTCACGGCATCCGCCGACACCGCCCGGCTCGACCTGACGGAACACCAGGTGCCCCGCCGCTGGCTCGGCCGGCTGTCCGCGTCGATGGGCTCCCCGGTGGGCGTCGACACCGTCCTGGCCTCCGCCGACCGCACCCTGCGCCCCACGGACGACTGCACGGACACCGAGCGCGAGTCCCTGCCGATAGCGCCCTCCGCCACCCGCGCCTACTGCTGGGACGACGCCGACACCAGCGGCTGGTCCCCGGGCGCCGTGACCACCTCGGCCGACGCGGACGACGACGGCCGCTGGGGCGCCGACGAGGTGATCCTGTCGGCCTGGTCCCGCGAGGACAGCGCCACCGGAGGCCGCGTCGCCCGGGTCTCCTTCGTGGACGCCGACGGCAGTGGCCGGCCGCGCTACACCTCCGCCCTGCTGGTCCTGCCGGTCGACGGCGGCCGGGACTACCGGCCGCTGGCCTCCACCGTCACCGGCATGGTCTGGTACCAGGACAAACTGCTGGTCACCGCCGACGCCGGGGACCGCAACGCGCTCTACGTCTACGACCTGAACCGCATCCAGCGCGCCTCCGCCGACACCACCGCCGTGGGCCGGGTGACCGGCGGCTGGTCGGCCGGCGGCCACCGCTACGTGCTGCCCGCCGTCGCCTCCTACGCGGCGGGCAGCGCCCCCGGCGCGGCCCGCCCGGACGTCCTGTCGCTGGACCGGGGCACCGCGCCCGACAGCCTGGTCGCCGCCGAGTCCGTGCCCGTGGACGAGGACCGCCCCACCCGGCTGTGGCGCTACCCGTTCAGCACCGACCCGGACCGCACCGGCCTGCCGGCCGTCGACTCGGCCGGCCGGACCGAGGTACGGGAGGCGTACCGGACCCGGGCCCGCGGCGTCCGCGGCGTGCTGTCGTACCAGGAGGCCGGCACGGCCCGTCCGCAGTGGTACCTGGGCGCCGCGGTCGGCACCCCGGACGGGCGCGGCACCCTGTGGCGGGCGGACCCGCACGGCGCCCGGGCCACCGAGTGCGGCGCCGACCGCTCACAGCGCTGCTGGAGCGGCACGGCGGGTTCGCTGTCGTACGCGCCGCGCACCGGCGAGGTGTGGTCGCAGTCGGGGCACACCCTGTTCGCGCTCCCGCTGGACTCGGTCGACGACGCACTGGGCTAGCACCCGCTGAGGCGCTTCGACGACAGCGGACTCTGTCGACAGCGGGCTCTGTCGACAGCGGCCCCTCTCAGGTGATTTTCTGACCGCCATGACCACCATCCCCGTGACCACCTGGTCCCTGGAGCAGACGGCGCCGACCGACCTGCTGCCGTCCGACGCCCCGCAGGGAGACGTCCGGGTGGTGCGCGCCGAGGTGCCCTCGCCGGAGTTCAGCCGCTTCCTCTACACCGCGGTGGGCGGCGACGTCCGCTGGACCGACCGGCTGGCGTGGACGTACGCCCGCTGGCTGGAGCACCTGGAGCGGCCGGGCGTGGAGACCTGGGTCGCGTACGAGAGCGGGACGCCCGCCGGGTACGCGGAGCTGGCCGGCGGGGACGACGGCACGGTGGAGATCGAGTACTTCGGCCTGATCCCGGCGTTCCGGGGCCGCCGGATCGGCGGACATCTGCTGTCGTACGCCACCGCCCGCGCCTGGGACCTCGCCACCCGGCGGCCGGAACTGCCGCCGACCAAGCGGGTCTGGCTGCACACGTGCAGCAAGGACGGGGAGCACGCGATGGACAACTACCAGCGGCGCGGCTTCCGGCTGTTCGACACCAAGGTCGAGACGGAGACCGAGGTGTCCGCCCCCGGACCGTGGCCCGGCGCTTTCCCGTCCTGACCTGCGCCGAAACGGCCGGAACCGGCCCATGTGACCCACGCCACGTACGTCTCACCAGGCGAGACAATGGTGTCCACATTCCGGATTAAGCTGGACTGTCTCCAGATCTCCGTGCCACGCTTCCGTCATGTCTGGAACTGGAATTGCCTTGGTGAGTCGGCGGCACGTCGACCTCGGCCGCATGTCCAGCGCCATCTGTCCGGCGCGCTGAGAGTTCCCCAGCAGCACCGGTCTCTCCCCTTCGCCTGAACTCTCGCGCGACGTCGCGCCCGTATGCCCATGCGCCCGCCCGCGCAGGTCAGAGCCCTATTTCGCCTGTCTTGAAGGACGTGTCCACGATGGCCGCCACCCCGCCCGAGCCTGCCGCCACGACTCCCCGCCGCAAGGTGAGCCGTCACCGCGGCGAGGGTCAGTGGGCCGTGGGTCACTTCACCCCGCTCAACGGCAACGAACAGTTCAAGAAGGACGACGACGGTCTCAACGTGCGGACACGCATTGAGACGATCTACTCCAAACGGGGCTTCGACTCGATCGACCCGAACGACCTGCGCGGCCGGATGCGCTGGTGGGGCCTGTACACCCAGCGCCGCCCCGGGATCGACGGCGGCAAGACGGCCGTGCTGGAGCCGGAGGAGCTGGACGACGAGTACTTCATGCTCCGGGTCCGCATCGACGGCGGGGCGCTCACCACCCGGCAGCTGCGGGTGATCGGCGAGATCTCGCAGGAGTTCGCCCGCGGCACCGCCGACATCACCGACCGGCAGAACGTCCAGTACCACTGGATCCGGATCGAGGACGTCCCGGCCATCTGGGAGCGTCTGGAGGCGGTCGGCCTGTCCACCGTCACCGCCTGCGGCGACACGCCCCGCGTGATGATCGGCTCGCCGGTCGCGGGCATCGCCGAGGACGAGATCATCGACGGCACACCGGCCCTGGAGGAGATCAAGCGCCGAGTGCTGGGCAACCCCGCGTACTCGAACCTGCCGCGCAAGTTCAAGACGGCGATCTCCGGGTCGCCGGTCCTTGACGTGGTGCACGAGATCAACGACGTGGCGTTCGTCGGCGTCCGCCACCCCGAGCACGGGCCGGGCTTCGACCTGTGGGTCGGCGGCGGTCTGTCCACCAACCCCAAGCTGGGCGTGCGGCTGAACACCTGGGTGCCGATCGAAGACGTCCCCGACGTCTACGAGGGCGTCATCTCGATCTTCCGGGACTACGGCTACCGGCGGCTGCGCACCCGCGCCCGGCTGAAGTTCCTGGTCGCCGACTGGGGCCCGGAGAAGTTCCGGCAGGTGCTGGAGGACGAGTACCTCAAGCGGAAGCTCACCGACGGTCCCGCGCCGGACGAGCCGGTGGCCCGCTGGCGCGACCACATCGGGGTGCACCGGCAGAAGGACGGCCGCTACTACGTCGGCTTCGCGCCGCGCGTCGGCCGGGTCGACGGCACCACCCTGACCAAGATCGCCGACCTGGCGGAGGCGCACGGCTCGGGCCGGGTGCGGACCACCGTCGAGCAGAAGATGATCGTCCTCGATGTCGAGGAGGGCCGGGTCGACTCGCTGGTCGAGTCGCTGGAGGCACTGGACCTCACCGCGCGGCCGTCCACCTTCCGGCGCGGCACGATGGCCTGCACCGGCATCGAGTTCTGCAAGCTGGCCATCGTCGAGACCAAGGCGCGCGGCTCCCAGCTCATCGACGAACTGGAGCGCCGGCTGCCTCAGTTCGACGAGCCGCTCACCATCAACCTCAACGGCTGTCCGAACGCCTGCGCCCGTATCCAGGTGGCGGACATCGGTCTCAAGGGCCAGCTCGTCGTCAACGCCGAGGGCCAGCAGGTCGAGGGCTACCAGGTGCACCTGGGCGGCGCGCTCGGCCTGGAGCCCGGCTTCGGCCGCAAGGTGCGCGGTCTGAAGGTCACCTCGGACGAGCTGCCCGACTACATCGAGCGCGTCCTCAAGCGCTACCAGGCCGAACGCGAGGACGGCGAGCGGTTCGCCACCTGGGCGGCGCGGGCCTCCGAGGAGGCCCTGAAGTGAGCGAGCGCGCCGCCCCGTTCTACTGCCCCTATTGCGGCGACGAGGATCTGCGTCCGCACGAGCAGGGCCACGGCGCCTGGGAATGCGCGGCGTGCAACCGCGCATTCCAGTTGAAGTTCCTCGGGCTGCTGGCCCGGGGCCTTCAGCCCAACCCCTCGGGAGGGGAACCGATATGACGGCGATACAGGAAGAGCGTACGACCGAGGATCTCAAGGCACTCGCCGAGCGGGCGGGCCGCGACCTGGAGGACGCCTCCGCGCTGGAGATCCTCCAGTGGGCCGCGGACACCTTCGGCAAGCGGTTCTGTGTGACCTCCTCCATGGAGGACGCGGTGGTCGCCCACCTCGCCTCCCGCGCGATGCCCGGCGTCGACGTGGTGTTCCTCGACACCGGCTACCACTTCCCCGAGACGATCGGCACCCGGGACGCGGTGGAGGCGGTGATGGACGTCAACGTCATCACCCTCACCCCGAAGCAGACCGTCGCCGAGCAGGACGCCGAGTACGGGCCGAAGCTGCACGACCGCGACCCCGACCTGTGCTGCGCGCTGCGCAAGGTCAAGCCGCTGGAGCAGGGCCTGACCAACTACCTGGCCTGGGCGACCGGGCTGCGCCGCGACGAGTCCCCGACCCGGGCGAACACCCCGGTGGTCGGCTGGGACGAGAAGCGGCAGAAGGTCAAGGTCTCCCCCATCGCCCGCTGGACCCAGGACGACGTGGACGCCTATGTCACCGAGCACGGCGTCCTCACCAACCCGCTGCTGATGGACGGCTACCCGTCCGTCGGCTGCGCCCCCTGCACCCGCCGGGTGCTGGAGGGCGAGGACGCCCGGGCCGGCCGCTGGGCGGGCCGGTCGAAGACCGAGTGCGGGCTGCACTGATGCCCCCGACCCCGCAGATCCCCCCGACCCCCCAGATCCCTCAGATGTCTCAGATTCAGGAGAACGACGTGACGAGCGGAGCCACCGTCTGGCTCACGGGCCTGCCGAGCGCCGGCAAGACCACCATCGCCCACGAGCTGGCCGGCCGGCTGCGGGAGGCGGGCCGGGCCGTGGAGGTGCTCGACGGCGACGAGATCCGCGAGTTCATCTCGGCGGGCCTCGGCTTCAGCCGCGAGGACCGGCACACCAACGTGCAGCGCATCGGTTTCGTCGCCGAACTGCTCGCCCGCAACGGCGTGCTCGCCCTCGTCCCGGTCATCGCCCCCTACTCGGACAGCCGCGACGCGGTCAGCAAGCGGCACCAGGAGAACGGCACGCCGTATCTGGAGGTGCATGTCGCGACCCCGGTCGAGGTGTGCAGCGAGCGCGATGTGAAGGGGCTGTACGCCAAGCAGGCCGCCGGTGAGCTGACCGGGCTCACCGGGGTCGACGACCCGTACGAGGAGCCCGTCGCTCCCGATCTGCGCATCGAGTCGCAGGACCAGACCGTCCAGGAGTCCGCCGCGGCGGTGCACGCCCTGCTCAGCGAAAGGGGACTGGCATGACGACGACCGTCGCGACCGCCGAGGAGGGCACGGACAGCCCGTACGCCCTCTCGCATCTGGACGCGCTGGAGTCCGAGGCGGTGCACATCTTCCGCGAGGTCGCGGGCGAGTTCGAACGGC